>NZ_MCTY01000125.1:0-108193 GCF_002873635.1 Shewanella sp. 10N.286.52.B9 | reverse complement strand
GTGCCAGTGCCAGTGCCAGTAGAGGGAGGGGTAATGTCAGGTGTTGGGGTACCTTTTAGTGTCTCAATCACGTCATGTGTTGCAGTTTGTGGTGTGATTACATTTGATACTGAATGAGATGATGAATTAATGGTAAAAGCAGTCTGAAAGTTTTGTTCAGGTAACGAAATTTGAGATGTTCTAAATTGGCTTATGTCTTGGGTTGTGACATTACCATTATGAAAATGTGCACTCGCTGCTAGTCCTGTTGTTTGAGTTGAACCTGTTTCTACAATAAGCTTATTTAATGGCTGCTGCTGACTCGGTTCTATCGGGTTGCTATCAGCGATTTGACTGGCATTTTTAAGTGTTGAGCTTGTTAACTGTTGTGGCGTTGTGGATGTTTTTAAAACGTCTTGCTGAGTAGCTTCTGGATTAGCTTCTGGATTAGTAGCTGCATGAGTAAAATCTGCTTCAGTTGCTTTATCATCCTCAGATGCATTCGCTATATTCGTCTGCCAAGACTTGTCAGCTACCAGATCATTTTGTCTATTTGGGGTTATGTTCCCCGTATCTCGAGATTCTTTTGCCCGCAACTTTTTAGCATCATTATCAATTTTCTTTATTGCTTGCTGGATTTTATTTTCGGGCAGATCTTTTTTGAGTTTATTTTTTTCATTTGGCTTATTTTTATTATCTTTATTATCCGTGCTCATGGGATGCTCCTACCATTTATCTTTCGCCAAATGCTTCGTTAATGTTGGTGAACACTGGTTTCCATAAGTACTGGAAGACACTTTTTTCACCTGTCACAATATCTGCTTCGCCAGTCATTCCAGGAATTAATGCAAAACTATCGGGATTATCCAAAAAGTAGGGCTTATCAATGGCAAGCTGCACTTTATAAAATACACCGCCTTTTTCATCTTTATCTGTGCTTGGTGAAATACGTTTTACGATTCCATCTAACGCGCCATAACGGCTGTAATCAAACGCATCGATTTTGATTCTTGCTGATTGACCAACATGGACAAAGCCGATATCTCTTGGTGACAGCTTAATTTCCATCAAACCCGTTTTGGTCATGGGAACAATTACAGCCACAGTCCCACCTGGTTGAATGACGCTGCCAGTTGAAGATGTTGGGATTGATTGAATGATGCCGTCAACAGGCGCGGTTACGGTGTTTTGAGATACCAGTGAGCTGGATGATTTAAGCCTTGCTGTGACACCTAATAATTCAGCTTGGGTGTCAGTACGTTTTTCACCGACTTCTTTTAATAATGAAGCCTGTCTTTGTTTGAGTTGTTGCTGCAGATTTAGCAGGTTCTTGGTGAGAACTTGTTGTTTGCTTTCCATCGCCTTTAGCTCTCGCATGTAAGAATCAAGCTGTTGCTGTGATTCTAAAATGCGTAACTTTGAAACGGCTTGCTCTTCTGTTACTGACAACATCATTTTTAACGTTTGTTCTGCGGTTTGGATTTGATCGCTAAGGGGAGGTATTTCAGTTTTCAAACCATCCAATTCCGCTTGAGATTTGGCTATTTCAGATTCTGATAGCTGCTCAATTGCCACTCGTTCATCGATCATGCGATTAAGCGAAGACTGATGCAGCTTAACCAGTTGCGGGTACTCATAGGCGAACTCATCAAAATTAGCATCGCGAGCATCAATGAAGGCTTCGTAACGTTCAATTCGCATCATTAAGTTAGCACGTTTACTGGATAGTTCTTCCTCAGCTGACAAGCTGTCTATTGAGACAAAGCTTGCCAAAATATCACCTTGTTTAACAACGTCACCTTCTTCGACTACGACAGAAGCAATAGTGCCACCAGCACGGCTTTGAATAACCTGCCTATGGCCTAACGGCACCACTTGTCCTTTGGATTTTGAAATTTCTTCTACGCTGGTAAAAACAGACCAAACCAACATGATTAAAATTGAGCCGGTGATCAATAAGATGATATTTCGAATTAATTTACGCTCAGCAGGGGCTTCAATTGCTTCTGCAAATTCATGTTCTGGCCAGACTCGATTAGCTAGTTGACGATTATCCATTGGTTGGAGACTCCTGCATGACGGTGTTAGTGGCATCTGGCGTTTGAGGTGCTTGGTCTGGAATTGGGCCTGCATAAACCACAGCGCCTTTATCAAGAATAATGACCTTGTCAGCGTGTTTAATTAAATCTTGATCGTGGCTAGTAAACATTACGGTTGATTGTCCTTTTAAGTTTAATAAGGTCTTTATCAACTGCTGTTTTGATTCTGGATTTCGATGAGGTAATGGTTCATCAAGCAATAACAATGGCGATTGTTTTATCAGTGCGCGGGCAAGGTTGATGTAACTCCCTTCGATAGCGGAAAGCATGGCGTTATTCTCACCGAGTAAATCAACCGATAAGTCATTATTGATGCTATTAAAAAAGCTGGCCCCACCAGCGGCAATTATTGCGGTTTTAATTTCATCATCGGTAGCATCTGGTTTCGCTATCCGAATATTTTCAGCTAAAGTCCCTGGGAAAATATCAGGTTGTGATGGGCTATAAGCCACCCAATGCCTAAATATTTCAGTGTCATATTGTTTTAAATTTTTCCCATTCACGGTGACAAATCCAGCTTGTGCTTCCAACACGCCTAAGGCGCTCAGTAGCAAGGTTGATTTACCACAGGCATTGGGCCCTATAACGGCAACTAATTCACCGGGTTCTATGTCTACATTCACACCTGATAGTGCCGGCTCTCCTTCAGCTTTATATCTCAGGGTTAAATGCTGAAATGAAATTGCTGGTGCTTGAGTGTTATCAGGGGTGTCTAAGCGTAATTCTGATTGTTCCGTTGTTGCCTGCATGAACCGATCAAACTGTTTTACGGCAACATCCATCATGGTGAATTTTTGTTGAGATGAAAATGCCAGTTGTGCAGGGCCTGTAATCCGCCAAATCATCATCACACAGGCAATTAATGCACCGGAGGAAATCGTTTGATTTAGTACTAAAAATATTCCCGTAAACACTGTGATGAGTGCAGTGAATAAACTCAGTGAATGAGCAATGGCTGCATTTAGGCCATTTCGTTTAGCATAAAGAAAATTCTGGCGACTATTTTCACGGCATTGACGAATAAATTTTGTTTGCCAGCCTTCAGTATCACCAGCCGCTTTGAGTTGCAGTAGATTTTTCGCTAGTTCGCTTAGGGTATTTTGATACTCGCCACTAATTGTTGGCGAGGCTGCCTGAACATAGCGGCTGACGACTTTCATCACCAAGTAATACAGCATCAACATGCCAATAGGCACTAATACTAGCCAGCCACTTAAAAACATAATCGCCAGCAGCGCAATAATAGTGAAGGGCAGGTCGACTAAGCCGCCGCCTCCAGGGCCAGATAAGAGCATTCTGACTTTTTCTGCATTACGCATTCTAGCGATATGATTTGAAATGCCGACGCGTGACAGTACCATTAACGGCATCTGTAATAGTCGATAAAAGGTTATCTGGGAAAGGTCTCTAGCAAATCGATTACTGGTGGTGGCAAGAATTTGCGCCCGCGCTAAGCGGGTTGATACTAATACGCCAACAGCAAGCGCTCCACCTAAGGCTATGCTGGGGAGTATGGAGGGTGTTTGACCACCAATGACTCGGTCATATACAGCCATGGTAAACAGAGGTACTGCTAACCCTGTAATACTGGACAGTAAACTCAGCCAGAAAACGGGACGATACCATTTAGTTCTCTTACTCATGTGAGCGGCGAATGCTTGAACACTCTTTTTACTACGAGGTAAGGCATCAATAACAAATAAGTATGCATCATCTGTTAGCTGAGTCATATCGACCGTTTGCCAATGATTATTCTCTAGTTTTTCGAACTGATGTCCCTGTCTTCTTGCTATAAAGGCATTGTCTTTCGCTGGGACAACTAAGAAAGGGTAGATGGTTAAATGCAGGGTACTATCTGACGGTTTAATAACAGAGAAACCAATTTGATGTTTTTTTAATAAGCGGGAAACAGCGAGAGTATTGAGATCGTTTTCAGTGTCACTAGCCACGTTACTGGCTTGAGTGTAAAGACCTAATTGTTGTAACAGCTCAACTAGTAATGGTTTTAGTTCTAAAGTCTTCATAGGATCACCTCCTGTGAATCACTATTATCCACGTGCGGCGATTTATTAGTTTCTTTAGGCTGAGCATGTCCCTCAATTGTGACAACTTCATCACTAATTTTACCGATTTCAGGGTAGTGGGATGCCGCTACAATGGTCATTTGTTGTTTCAGTTGGGCCAATAAAGTGAGTAGTTTATTTTGGGCATCGGCATCAAGTGAAATCATCGGCTCATCCAATAGCAATATCGACGGTTTTTGGACTATCGCTCTGACTATTGCAATGAGTTTAATTGCCCCTTTATTTAGCATTTGGTTGTCATTTTCACCGACTGAAGTTTGATAACCATTGGGCAATTCGGCAATTTTAGCCGTTAAGCCTAAACTGTCAGCAATTGCCATTGCTTGTGGTTCATACTCTGCTCGGAACATCGTCATATTCTCAAGTAAACTACCTGCAAATAAGGTTGGCCAAGGGGCAACATAGTTAACGGACTGTCGAAACTCTTTACTATCGTGTGCATGAAGTAAAACCCCATCAATGGCGACTTCACCTGTACTTATCTTTTGAAATCCAGCAATGATACTGAGTAAGTGGCTAGCATGACTCAGGGGATTTGATTGCAGGGTAACTAAGGTTTTAGGGAGGATCTCTAAATTCAACTGTTGAATGACAGTGCCTAAATTACTGCTATCGACTTTTTGAAACCTAATAGGGCCGTTAGGGATTTTTTGTTGATAGATTTTTTCAGCACTAAACGCTTCGGCTGGAATGGCGGTCAAATCATCTACGTGTGACATCGCCGTTTTGGCACTCACAAGTCGAGAACGAAGGCTAATAATTGCACTTAATGGTGCGATGGCGCGACCCGCTAATATTGAACATGCAGCCAGTCCACCCGTTGTAAGCGAACCGTTAAGGACTTCTAAACAACCTAGCATCACTAATATTAGTGTTGTTCCTTGCGATGCTGCTTGGATGACTTCTTGTAACTTAGCTGATAACCAATCGACTTGTTGCTGTTGTGCTAGTCGCTGGTGGTTTATTTTATTATAAATACTGGCTAATCGGTCTTCTAAAGATAGGGCCTTGGCTGTGGTTAGCCCTGATAACACCAGTATCAACATTCGGGTTCGTTCAGCATCTGAAAGAGCGAGATCCTCAGTGGCTATGGCGAGTTTTTTGCCAATGACATAAACCAGAGCGCCAACAAGTACCCAGACGACTATCGGAATGAATACCAGCGGGCCACCAATATAGGCAACCAATGCAAGAAAAATGAGCACAAATGGAAAATCCATCAGTGCCACAATTGCTTGCCCTGAATAGAGCTCTCGCATACTCGCAATACTGGCTAAACCATTAGTAACTTTACCTGTTCCCATGGATTCAACATGGTGATAGTCCGCTTGCATGAGCTTGTTAACCACCTTGGTTGTGGTTTCTAATTCAAAATTGGCTGCTGATGCTGCAAGTAGCCAACTGCGGCCATATCTGAGTAATAATTCCAGTAAAATCGCAATCGCCACACCAGAAACAAGAATAGTGGCAGTACCATAACCTTGATTTGGCAGAATACGATCGTAGATTTGTAGCATGGTGAATGGCAGCGCAAGCGACAATAAATTGATAAATGTCGATGACAATAATAGCTCGGGAAAGGCTTTATTCCTGGAAAATAAACTGAAGTTTTCCTGCATACAAAAAATGTCCTTTTTATCGCAATGCGTAACGACTAAGCAATCAATAAACCAATGATTTAAGCGTAGCTTGTTTTAGTCAGTTTTCCTTACCTTAATCAAACTTAATTTAAATATTAAGCAATCAATATAACATCTTGGGGTTAAACTGATTTTTAATCAGATGCAGCGAGTTTGCTCGAAATGGCGGCATTATTACGAGGGATAAGAGAATGAGTTTGCATGAGGTACGCGTGGAGTATGTAAAGGGAGGCCGCTTATTAAAATTAATGCAAAGATAATAAAAAACCATGAGTAATAACTCATGGTTTTTAGCTGAAATGTAGACCTATCTAGACTTGATATATTCTTAAGGTTGTTGGCGAGTTGGCGCTAAGACAATTTCTCGTACACAAACATTTTGCGGCATTTCAAAGGCAAATACAGCCGCATCAGCAACTGCTGTAGGCTCGATAACGCCGCCCATGAACTCTTTCCATTCTTGGTAGCCGGCTTTAATATCTTCATCGGTTGTGTGGCTAAGCAGGGCCGTTTCAACAGCGCCTGGAGCGATAGTCACCATTCGCACATCATCCATCGCCACTTCTTCGCGGATATTTTCAGTTAGCGCATGCACAGCAAACTTACTGGCACAATATGCTGCATGGTTAGGGAATGTTTTACGACCCGCTATAGAGCTTACGTTGATAATAGTGCCTGTTTTACGGGCTTTCATATCAGCAAGCACAGCGTGAATACCATTAAGCACGCCCATCACATTGATGTTGAGCATTTGGCTCCACTGGGCAGGATCTTGTACATCTGCTTGACCAAGTAGCATTACGCCAGCGTTATTGACTAAACAGCCAACAGGGCCAAACTTTGCTTCAGCAGTCGCAATCGCTGTTTTCATCGCTGCAGCATCAGTAACATCAACGCTAACAGATAAGCTGTTGGGCAGGTTAAGTGCTTGCATTGGTTCAACGCGACGAGCAAGTAAAAGTAGTGGGTGACCTTTAGCGCTAAATGCATTCGCCATAGCGGCGCCAATACCTGATGATGCGCCAGTAATGACAACAAGTGATTTCATGATTTTTACCTCGTTCGTTAAGTTGTGTCCATTATAGGTAATGGCTCATTGTTGATATATAATCCACAAAGAACATCATTATTTACCTGTGACTCCTAATAACTTGTTGATGACCACAAACTAAAATAGACATTATTATGAACTTAGACATAAATTTGATTGATATCAGAGCCTTTGTGGTGATTGCTGAGCAAGGTAACTTTACTCAAGCTGCACAGGTCTTAGGCTGCTCACGTTCGCATTTATCAAAGCAATTATTAAGTTTAGAAAAATTTCTTGGTGTTAGCCTAATTATTAGGACCACCAGAACCCAAAGACTGACAGAGCAAGGTCAGCAATTGCTGTTGCAATGCCAGCAAGCGTTAGCGCAAATCGATCAGGTGGTGGCAATGACATTAGACAGCGCTGAAACATTACAGGGCAATATTCACATTAATTGCGTTGGCGGGGTGATTGGTGAAGATATTTTAGTGGCCTTGGTGAATGATTTTATTAAACAGTATCCAGAAATTACCATCGATCTTGATTTTAGTAGCCAGCGGGTTGATTTAATCGAGGGCCATTTTGATATTGTATTTCGCATGGGCGAACTGGCAGATTCAAGCTTGGTGGCCAGAAAGCTGATGGATATCGAAAACCGCACTTTAGTCGCCCCTGAATACTTAGCGAAATATGGTCAACCGCAGCATCCAAGCGAGCTTAATAATCACCTGTGTATTACTGGCTCGATCAGCCATTGGCGCTTTGGCCATAGGCAAGATGCTCAAGCTGTAGACGTTGCCATTAAGGGCGGTTTTAAGTGTAAAAATGGCCGCGCTATGAAAGCCAGCGCCTTAGCAGGAAATGGCATTGTGCGATTACCTTATTTATATTGCGCTAATGAAATTGCAGCGGGTCAATTAGTGAATGTGTTTAATGATTGGCATATTCCCGACACGCCTTTTTATATGCTTTACCATAAAGATAAATTCCAACCAGAAAGGCTGAAAAAATTTATTCAATTCACCATGGAAAATTTTAAGCGCTATCTACCTGATTCATAAAATAACATTTAAAAAACGGCTGATTAAATTCATCTATGCCGTAAAAGTCTAACGGGATTGAAGCCTATTTTTAATTTTTTCGACTATCTTTATTAGATAATTAAAAATGAAAATGGTGAATGATGAGATCCTTAGCGCTGCTATTGTTTTTACTGCTGTTTGCGATAAATACGCAAGCGGGTCAGCTTTATTTTGAAGCTCGCAGTGATAGCATGGGCGGTACAGGTGTAGCCTCATCTAGCCGTATCGGCGCAAGTTTTATTAATCCCGCTTTACTGGCTATTTACGCCCCAAAAACCAATGAGTTCTCCTTACTGTTACCGGTTGTGGCTGCTGAAGTGGATGATAGCGACAATATGCTTGATAAGTTTGACTCACTACAAGACAGTTTTGATGACTTAGAAACGGCCATAAACGGCAATGATACTGATGATATTGCTGGTTTTCGTGATGATTTAGTTATTAATTTAAATGCCCTCAACGGCACTAACGCCTCGGTATCAGCCGCAATTGGCGCAGCATTAGTATTGCCAACTCAAACCGTGCCAATGGCGCTATTTTACAAAAGTCACCTTGACGCTATGGGCGTTGCTGATATTGCTCAAGGTGATATTGATATGCTGACTAATCTCGATCCCGCCAACCCTCCTGCAGATCTCACTGACTTAGACTCTCAAGGCATTGTATTAGCCGCCGGAGTCACAGATTTTGGGGTGGCGTTAAGCTTTCCACTATCTATAGTTAACATGCCTGTAAAAGTTGGGATTTCACCTAAGTTTCAACGCATTGATACCTATCATTACAGTGCCAGTGCCAATAACTTTGATGTCGATGATTTTGATGATGATAAATATCGAAATGATGACAGCTTATTTAACCTTGATCTTGGGGTGGCTATTGAGCCAACAGAAAGCTTAACCTTAGGGCTGTCTGCTCGTAATTTATTCAGTAAAAAAATAACCACAGTTGAAGCTCAAGGACGGACATTTGAATACCAAATTGAGCCGTTAGTCACAGTGGGAGCTGCTTATGATTGGTCCAGAGTCACCTTAACCACGGATATTGATCTGGTGGAGCAAAGCCGTTTTAGCGAGTTTGATGCGGTGCAGTATTGGCGAGTGGGCGGTGAAGTTAAAGCCACTGACTGGCTGTTTTTACGCATGGGCTACCGCCATGACTTAAAAGATAATAGCGTAGATATTTACTCTTTCGGCACCGGCTTTGCCATCGGCCAAGCCTTTAAGCTGGATATGAGCGGCAGCTATGGTGATGATGCCATTGGCGCTGTGCTGCAAACTTCTTATCACTTTTAAGCGTTATCATTTTTAGCTGTCATCATTGTTGCATTTATATCTGCCACAAAAAGATGATCGACTAGCCTGCTGATAATTCAATTAACGACTTAAGGGTTAGCAATAATGCACTTAAGCTACATAACACCATAGTGGCGATGCGAGTCTTATTTTTATCAACCTTATTGGTTAGCTTTCCTGCGGCAATATTTCCGAGTATGACAGATGGCAATAGCATCAATGACAACCACAGATGCTTTTCTTCCACTAAGCCTGCAAGCATTAAAATAATCAGTGCGATCATTGAGCTGAAAACAAAAAAGATCGATAGCGCGGCTCTAAACTGCGGCGCATCTTTACCGGCTAATAAAATCGCTAATGGTGGCCCACCAATGGCGGCAATATTTCCAAATACCCCCGACAAGACACCTGCAATAAATAGCGAAAGCCGATTTACTGGCGCTGTGATCTTAAAAATACTCAGCAACACCGCTGCGCCGACAATAAAGGCAATGGCTAACCCCAGTACTGCTTGGGGGGCAAACAGTAATAAACCTGCGCCCATAAAGCCACCAGGTATTCGCCCCAGCAGCGCATATTGCAGCCCATTAAACTCCAGTTGAGTACGTTCACGCAATAAGGTCAATAAGGCGATGGAAAAACCCATCATAATCACAGGGGCTGGGACTAATTGTGGGTCGATGATATAGAGAAGTGGACTGGCAACAACCGCAAGCCCAAAACCGATAAGGCCTTGGGTTAATGCGCCTAGAAAAATGATAACCGATGCAAGCATCAAGGTCTGCGGATCGATAAATTCCATTGTCGACTCTTTAGGCGCAATACTGCAACTCACTCTCAGCTTGAGAGCTCGATGCGTTAAATGACGAGCAGTGTTTGATTAATTGAGCAGGCTTATGCTTTAGCGCAAGTACTTTAGCGCAAGTACTTCAGCGCTAGTCGCTAGCTTGACTTAATCAAGATCTTCCCACTCAATTCCCATGGCATCCATCAAAGCTTTTGCTTCAGATGGGATGCTATCAGGCCCTTCTTTTGATAAGTCACCGTCATTTGGCAGTGGTTGTCCAGTGTAGGCATGCAAAAATGCTTCACACAGTAGTTCACTATTGGTTGCATGACGTAAGTTATTAACCTGGCGGCGGGTACGTTCATCAGTCAATACTTTTAAAACTTTTAAAGGTATGGATACCGTGATTTTTTTAACTTGTTCATTTTTTTTGCCATGTTCGGCATATGGGCTGATATAGTCGCCATTCCATTCAGTCATTAACTCACCTTTATACGATAGATTCGTGGCAGATTTTAACCGCTAAATAATAACAGTCAAATTATTGCGGTTATTCTATAACGAATGGAAATAGATTTCTTTATGTTTAGACGTCTAAACGGCTGATTTGTATTGACGATGTGACTTAGCTTAGGTACATTTAGCCATCTAGACATCTCTTTAGTGTGTATTCTTTAGGAGTTTACAATGAGCAAACATCGCGCAGCTACGCTAGCAGTACGCCAAGGTATCGAGTCAGATACCCAATACGGCGCTGTAGTCCCGCCGATTTATCTATCAACAAACTATTCTTTTGATGGCCATAAAAACCCTAGAGAGTTTGATTATAGTCGTTCAGGAAACCCGACGCGCTGCGTGTTAGGTGAAGCCATTGCCAAACTTGAACATGGCGCTACTGGGGTGGTTACTTGTACCGGTATGGCTGCGATTACCTTGGTCACTAGTTTATTAGGCCCCGATGATTTACTGATTGTGCCTCACGATTGTTATGGCGGTAGTTACCGTTTGTTCACAAATCTTGCCAACAAAGGCCAATTTAAATTACTGGTGATTGATCAAACAGATGAGCAAGCACTCAGTGATGCGATTGCTCAGAAACCTAAAATGGTGTGGTTAGAAACGCCGTCAAACCCATTATTACGTGTTGTTGATATCAAAGCTATTGCTGAGCAAAGCCATAAAGTCGATGCCTTAGTTGTGGTTGATAACACCTTTTTATCGCCAATTTTGCAACAGCCATTAGAGCTAGGCGCTGATATCGTCATGCATTCCACCACCAAATATATCAATGGTCATAGTGACGTTGTAGGTGGCGCTGTGGTGGCAAAAGACCCTGAACTGGGTGAGTTACTACACTGGTGGTCAAACACCTTAGGGCTAACAGGCTCGGCTTTTGATAGTTACCTAACCTTACGTGGCATTCGTACTTTAGTTGTACGTATTCGCGAGCATCAAAAAAATGCTGAGCAAGTTATTGACGTACTTCAGGCCAGCAATCTTGTCGAAAAAGTGTATTATCCAGGCTTAAAAGACCACCCAGGTCACGATATTGCAGCTAAGCAACAACAAGGCTTCGGCGCTATGTTAAGTTTCGAACTTAAAGGTGGTGAAGCAGAAGTGGTCGCCTTTTTAAATGCACTGTCTATTTTCAGTGTTGCTGAAAGCTTAGGCGGAGTGGAAAGCTTAGTTGCCGTACCTGCAACCATGACCCATAGAGCAATGGCGCCTGCAGCACGGTATGAAGCTGGCATTAAAGATACTTTACTGCGACTATCTGTCGGGATTGAAGATGCTGAAGACTTGGTTGCCGATATTGAAGTAGGCTTAGCTGCTGTCGCTGCGCTTTAAGTTAATCTCCCTTGGCTATATTCATGTAGTCAGGCTGGTATATGTTGTTTAAGGAGTGAAAAATGGCCCGCAGTCATTTACATAAATTTGGTGGTTCAAGTCTTGCTGATGCAGATTGCTATCGCCGCGTTGCCCATATTTTACTGACTCATGGCAACAGTGATGATTTAGTCGTTGTTTCAGCTGCGGGTAAAAGTACTAACTTTTTATATAAATTACTCTCCTTAAGAGAAAACGGTGACTTGTGGCAAGAAGAGCTACAAGTACTGGTGAGCTATCAGCAAAACCTGATTGAGCAACTTCTCTCAAACGAACAAGCGCGCGATTTACGTGAGCGCCTATCAACCGATAAATCGCAATTAGTCAGTTTATTGTCCCTTGAAGAGCGCAATGAATTTCAGCTCAATCATGTATTAAGCTTTGGTGAGCGTTGGTCAGCACGATTAATGGCAGCCTTATTAAGAGAGTCTGGCGTTGCTGCCGCGAATATTGATGCCTGCTCACTGCTGGTGGCTGATGAAGGGCCTGTGCCGAATATTCGTCTTGATGAGTCCCGCGAAAAAGTCCAAAAGCTGCTGGATGCTAATCCAAATACACGGTTAGTTATCACCGGCTTTATCTGCGCCAACAGTAAAGGGGATACATTATTACTTGGCCGCAATGGCTCAGATTACAGCGCCACCTTAATTGCCAGCTTAGCGGACATTGAACGAGTGACTATTTGGACCGATGTTGAAGGGGTATTTAACGCTGATCCGAATAAAATTAATGATGCCAAATTACTTGAAAGCATGTCACTTGCTGAAGCCGATCGTTTAGCTAAACTCGGCTCGCCAGTACTGCACAGCCGAACTTTACAGCCCTTATTTGATACTAATGTTAGTCTCGCGGTGCGCTCAAGTTACGCATCACATACTGACTTTACCCTTATTGCGCCCCAAAGTTCGTCAGCTAGCGCTCCAGTGGTTACCAGTTTAAATGAAGTGGTGCTGTTTCGCTTTAAGCAGCAAGCGCTAATTCAAACCACACTCAAATTACTTGAGCAAGCCGGTATTGCGCCGCTAGCATATTGGTGCTCTGCCCATCATAAAGTTGAACTGGCATTCACTGCTGAAAACCAAAAGCAGGTACAAGCGTTACTGGAGCTACATAGTCATGAGCTATTAATTAGCGATATCCATGCTCATACTGATTTAGGTTTAGTCGCTTTGGTTAGTGCTGATGCAGAGCACTACCGCCGCAGCTTTGCCCGATTATTAAGTCGCGATGCCAAACCCCTGTATCAAGATGGTTTGAGTTTAGTGACCTTAGTGCCTAAATCTCAGGTTAATTTACTCACCCAAAAAGTACACCGACGCTGCGCAGGCCCGCGATTGCGTATTGGGGTATTATTGCTTGGGGTCGGTAATATTGGTGAAGCCTGGATTGATTTATTTCAGCGCTCATCCACCATGCTTAACCGTGAACTAGAAGCCAATGTGCAACTTGTGGGTTTAGTGAGTTCAAAAGAGGCGCTCATTTGCCAGCAAGGAATAGATGCCAATAACTGGCAAGATGACTTTGATACCACAGCAACAACATGGGACTACCCTAGTTTATTTGAGCAGCTTGAGCTGCTCGACTGCGATGAGCTGGTGGCCTTGGATATCAGTGCTAGCGCCAGCTTAACCTTACAATACCCAGAGTTTTTCGCTCGAGGGATTCATATGGTGAGCGCCAATAAACTTGCAGGCTCAGGGCCGTTACCTTTTTACCGTGAGCTTAAGCAGCAGCTAAGTAACCGGCGTTTATTTTGGCGTTACAATGCCAGTTGCGGCGCTGGCTTACCAGTACAGCATGCCCTAAACGATTTACGCAATAGTGGCGACAATATCGAAGCTGTTGGCGGTATTTTTTCAGGTACTTTATGTTGGCTGTTTGAGCATTACGATGGGCAAAAATCTTTTTCTGAACTCGTGGTTGAAGCCCGCGGATTAGGCATTACAGAGCCAGATCCTCGAGATGATTTATCTGGCCGAGATATGCAGCGAAAGTTACTTATTCTGGCCCGTGAAATTGGCTTTGAGATTGAGCTTGATGCCATTGAATTAAATTCATTAGTGCCAGCTGAATTAGCCGACTTGTCGTTAGATGACTTTTTAGCGCGCATTGGCGAGTTAGATGAGTTTATGTTGCAGCAATATAGTGCAGCCTTTGAGCAAAATAAAGTCTTAAGGTATGTGGCATCTTTAGATAAAGTCGATGGCAAAATGCATGCTGAAGTAGGCATTCAATGGGTCGACTCGAACCATCCCTATGCCAGTTTAACCCCTGGAGATAATGTGTTTGTCATCCGCAGCACTTTTTATCAGGGCAATCCGTTAATTATTCGCGGCCCAGGTGCTGGCCGAGAAGTTACCGCAGCAGCTGTGCAGTCTGACTTAGTACAAATCTGTAAGGATTTACTGCAGGAGTGATCCTTAAGCGCGAGTTAAACGACGATTAACTTGGTTGAAAGATTAACTTTAAAGGCCTATTCCCTAACGGAATAGGCCTTTTTTATTGTCATAAAATAGCGCTAAAAGCATAAGCTCAGAGTTAACTTCACTCCCAGTCGATTTGCTGATGATTAATCGACAACGACCTTTTCATTATCAGTCTTTAGCCTGCAAATGTTCGCTGTCTGTTCTTTGGTAAGCGTATTTGGGTTACTTTTTCTTTGGTGGAGAGTATTCAATTAAGTCATATAAAGTGGATCTGATGGACTACATTTATTATTCCAGTAGCTAAACATCATTCAAGGAGAGGGCGGTATATGAAATTCCTTTTACAAGTCATCACGATAATAGCAATAGGGGCAAGTCGTAACTTGGCTATTGCCGATATTCCTGCTCAATCTCCCAAAGAGTTATTGCAAACCGTACCCACACAGGCGCAAGTTTGTTTAACTTGCCATGGTGTTAATGGTGAGGGTTTAGGTGTTATAGGGCCTAGGTTGGCGGGTTTATCCAGTGAGTATATCGCCTCGCAGCTGGTTAATTTTCAAATGGGTAATCGACAAAGTCCCACAATGTCGGCGATGGCTGCGACAGTACAAGGTGATGCTATCCAAGTCGTTGCTGATTTCTTTGCCGCTAAAACAGTAGCTGAGATCCCATTGCAATACCGCGGTGACAAGGTTGTGATAACTGATACGGCGGAAAAATTGGCTTATCAGGGAGATTGGGGCCGCGATATACCTGCCTGTACTAGCTGTCATGGACCTTCAGGCATTGGCGCAGCCAACTTCCCTCGACTTGCAGGCCAAGAACCTAGCTATTTAAAAAACCAACTATTGGCTTGGCAAAATGGTACTAGAAAAGGTGATGTCGATAATATGATGGCTAATATTGCCGCTAAGCTGACTGCTGATGAAATTGACGCATTGTCAGCGTACTTTTCAGCTTTAAAACCTCTGGTTCAAAATGCTGCTGCTCAACAGCCTTTGGCACAAAAATAAGGACATACCATGAAACTGTTTAATTATTTAGTCGCAGGTGTGTTTATCAGTTCAGTTAGCGCTGCAGAATTACCCGATAGGCAAGCTCAGATTCCCGCTATAGCAAAAGATCCCGCAGCGCAGTATCTGCAACCTAGCGATTTATCAGCTATTCCAGAGGGTGAGTTTGGCGACAAAGTACGTTTGGGCTATCAGATATTTGTTAATACTCAGCAATTAAGAGATAAATATGTCGGCAATGAGCTTAATTGCGTTAATTGTCATATGAACGCAGGTAATAAAGCCAATGCTTCACCGCTATGGGCTGCCTATATGGCTTATCCCGCTTATCGAAAGAAAAATGACAAAGTGAATAGCTACCAGGAACGGATTCAAGGTTGCTTTACTTATTCAATGAATGGTACAGCCCCCGCATCAGGCAGTAAGGAACTTGTGGCTATCTCAGCTTATTCTTATTGGCTAGCCATGAGCGGTTTACTGAATCAATTTAATCTCGATAGCAAAGTAGCAGAGTTGAGTGATGTAGAACTGGTAAAAGGTGGCAATAGAGAAGAGTTCCCAATTCCAGCTGCAGTGAAAGCTAAGTGGGATCAAAAAGCCTTAACTTCACTTGCTGGCCGAGGTTTTCCCAAGTTAGAAGCGCCAGAACAAGCTTATTCAACTGAGCGAGGCGAAATAGTTTATCAAACCCATTGTCAGGCTTGTCATGGCGTTGATGGTCAAGGCATTAAAATGGCTAATGTGAGCGCTTTACCGCCATTATGGGGGCCGCAAAGCTACAACTGGGGCGCAGGGATGCATAGAGTGAACACTGCAGCTAATTTTATCTATGAGAATATGCCGCTGGGTAAAAGTATTCAGCTAACAGTGCAGCAGGCTTGGGATGTGGCAGCTTTTGTTAATGCCCATGAAAGGCCGCAAGATCCGCGTTTTAAAGGAGACCTGCCACAAACCCAAAAAAGTTATCATCAACATGATGGCTTTTATGGCAAGCAGCAGCTTGGTAATGTTTTAGGCGCCGAAGCTTATCCAAATTTTCCTGTTAATAAGTAGGACTTTAACCAGTTTCAAGCTTATGCTTTTAAGCTACAATCGTTAAGGCATAGCCTTATCTCATAAAGCATTTTATGGAAATTAAACCAGTTAACGAAACAAAGTGAACCAGATGAAAGATGTAGAAATATACTCACCAAACCAAGCAAATGAACCATTAGTATCTGAGGCACAAGACGCGATTTTTGAGCCATTAGCGTGCCCCGTTTGCCAGCAGGTTAATCAATGCGCGGTTAGTGCGGGTAAACCGATTGAAGACTGCTGGTGTTTAAGCGCTTCAGCTAAAGCTGTGATCAGTGACAAGCTGCGCACAGAGTTAAAGGGCAAAGCCTGCGTCTGTCAAAGCTGCTATCAAAAACTGTCCCAGTGAAGGCCTTAATGACTGCTTATTCAGGGTGTTTAGGCTAGGTTGTAATGGTTCAATAAGATTTAAGCGCTAATTTAGTTAGCGCTTTTTTTATAATTAAATTAATTTAATTGGCTGATAAAAACTGTTATTTGCTGATTTGTTCGGTTTGAATCGTACCGATGTTTCCAATTTAGTGCCAATGAAGGTAATCTGAAATTCACGCACTGATGTATTAGTAGTGTGAACGCAGTAACCGTAAAAATAACGTTTAGTGATAACGATTAATAATAACTATAAATATTTAACTCATTATGAGGTTTTCAATGGAAGGATTAACGGCATTTATTAATGCAGTAAACAGCATCGTTTGGGGCGTACCCATGTTGGTGATGATTTTAGGAGTGGGATTATTTTTATCTATCGGATTAAAATTAATGCCAATCCTAAAATTAGGCACTGGTTTTAAACTGCTGTGGTCGGGTCGAGCAACCGACAGTGATAGCACTGATAAAGGTGAAATTAGTCCTTTTAATGCGCTAATGACATCGCTCTCAGCCACCATAGGAACAGGTAATATTGCTGGTGTGGCTACCGCTATTTTTATTGGTGGGCCAGGGGCATTATTTTGGATGTGGTGCACCGCATTAGTGGGTATGGCGACCAAATTTGCCGAAGCGGTATTGGCAGTTAAGTATCGTGAAAAAGACAGTAATGGCAATCACGTCGGTGGACCGATGTATTACATTAAAAATGGCTTAGGCAGCAAATGGGCCTGGTTAGGGACAGCGTTTGCGATACTGGGCTCTATTGCCGGTTTTGGGATCGGTAATACCGTGCAAACTAACTCAGTGGCAGATGCCATGAGTGCTAACTTTGGCGTGCCGAGCTGGGTTACTGGTTTAGTCTTAATGGTACTCGTCGGTGCAGTACTCATGGGCGGTATTAAACGTATTGCAGAAGTTGCTGGTAAACTCGTGCCGTTAATGACCCTGTTTTATATTGCCGCGGGTTTAGCTGTTTTAGTGGTATATGCAGACCAAATTCCTGCAGCATTTGAATTAATTATTCACAGTGCGTTTAACCCAGTTGCTGCTCAAGGCGGTTTTGCTGGCGCAGCTGTTTGGGCTGCGATTCGTTTTGGTGTCGCCCGTGGTGTGTTCTCCAATGAAGCGGGCTTAGGTAGTGCGCCCATTGCTCACGCTGCAGCGCAAACCAATGATCCGGTAAAGCAAGGCTTAGTGGCCATGCTAGGTACATTCATTGATACCATCATTGTGTGCTCTATTACTGGTTTAGCGATTATTGTTTCCGGTGCTTGGACATCAGGTGAGAACGGCGCAGCACTAACTTCATATGCATTTTCACATGCACTGCCCATGGGTAATTATATTGTGGCGGTAGCACTTGCTGTGTTTGCCTTCACGACTATTCTAGGGTGGAGTTTTTATAGTGAGAAGTGTGTTCAATACTTGCTTGGCGATAAAGCGGTAAAACCATTTCGTTTAATATGGACCCTTGTGGTACCCATAGGCGCCGTGAGTTCATTAGAGTTTATTTGGCTGTTGGCTGACACGCTTAATGCAATGATGGCCATTCCTAACTTAATTGCGCTAGTCCTATTAAGTCCTGTGGTCTTTGGTTTAACCCGAGAGTATTTTGCCAAGCAAAAAGCTAAGGCATTAGAGAGCTAATATCGCTATCGCGATAAATTACGATGGCATACACAGGGAGTGTATGCCTTTACTCAGAAGGAGTACTATCGATGAAACTTTCAAGCCAGATACTTCCATTGAGTTTTTTGCTTATGGCTTCATTAATCGTCGGTGGCTGTAATGGCGTCTCTATAAGAACCAATGCTGATGAATATATTACTTACCAAGCTAAAGCTTCAACGGTTGAAATCTATCAGCCCAGTGAATTGTATAACCATGACAATGAACCGCTAGGTGAGGTGGTGACGACGTATTGCGCTAACAAACCTGAAGTAATAGAGGTTGGTGTCCCCAGTATCAGCATGCTGAAAAAAGAATTAAAAGTGCAAACCCAACAAAGGGGCGGTAATGCACTCATTATCACAGACTGCGGCAAAATGATTTACCCAGCCTGTTCAATTTATTTAGAGTGCAATGGTCTTGCATACTTCTTAAAGTCTTAATATTAAGGTGAAGCCTTAATTTTATAAAAAGTATTGGCCTAATGACCCCGTAACAGGGGCTAGGCTAAAATAAATCATCTTCCCCTAAGCTTTTTCGCAATTCAGCTTGTTCGAGATAATCATCCAAGCGGCGCTTAACCTGTCTTTTGTGTTCAATAATTTCAGCCGAGCGTTGATTTTTTGGTGAAACCATTGCCTCGATTTCAGTATCATTTGGGATAGTCTCAGTAATATTAGCCATCACTTTATCCTCACATGGGTGGTACTCGTAAAGCATAATTAATGGCTTTACATAAACGGTAATCACAGCCTGAACGGCTTGAAACCGTGAGCACAATATTGCTACTTTATTGCTGAGCAATAATTTGCTAGGCAGCAGAAAAATAACCTCATAATTTGAATGTAGCAGCTAATAAAAAAAATGCGCACTTCTGTGGTGAGGATTTTGAGGCTCAGAGCAATAAAAAACGCCACCCTAAGGTGACGTTTTTTGATTTTTTAATAATTTAGATTAAATAGCTAACATCATTTAATACTTTTGATGGTTATAGATCGAAGCTATATGAGTAACCAAGAACAATTTTAGCATCATCATCTTCTAAATCAGTATCTGTTGCCATGAACGAGATAGTACCGAAATCAGTATCAGTGCTTAGTGATACGTTGTACTCAGAATAGCTATCAGTGCCGTACCAGCTGGTGATTACATCACCGTTTGAGTAACCATAATGGAAACCCAGTGACACTTTTTCAGTTAATGGGAAAGTCAGGTTAGCTTGAGCATACATCATATCTTTTGAATCTAATGGGCTTTCAGCAATATCATCACCGCCATTGACTGTGTAAGAGTATGCGACATCTAACCATTTCCACGCGAGACCAACTGTTACTTCACCAAAATCAACACTGCCCGGTGAATCTGGGTAAGCGTAATAAAGGTAGTTAATGTCGTAGCTTAAGTCTTCTGTAATGTCACCACCGAAACCGGCATACACATCAAGCTCATAAGAGGTGCCGTCACCAAAATCTACATTTGATGCCCAACCACCGACATAGAAACCTGACTCATGGCCATAATCAATGCCCCCCTGAACCGCAGCACCACTAGTTTGTGACACACCACGCCAAATATAGTCTGACGTCGCGCCAATATTACCCGTGACTTCAGCTAAAGCTGTAGTGCTTAAAAGTAAACCTGTTGATAGCGCAATAGCTTGATACAGAGATTTTTTCATTTTCATTCCCTCAAAGTTTTATTATTCAATTAGCATCTTGCATAAAGTCCGGTCGACGCTAAATGTTGTTTTATCTGAGGTACGTGTTGCTAATGATGTGCCATGTTTATAAAGCTAAATTAATCAATAGCTTAAAAATTACTGCACATTTATGTTGCATTTATGTTGCCACTTAATGATGCGTAGTTGCACTTTAATTGTGCAGTTTAAGTGTTGTTTTTACTTATTTATGCAAAAAAAAGACATAAAAAAACCTCCAAAAAAGGAGGTTTTATCGTTTTAGCGGTTTTTAGTTAACACTATTTTTTAGCGTTTTACCTGCTTTAAACTTAGGTACTGTTGCTTCAGCAATTTGGATCTCTTGGCCGGTTTGTGGGTTACGACCTGTACGTGCAGCACGAACTGATGTTTCGAAAGAACCAAAACCTACGATAGAAATCTTGTCGCCGTTTTTCATGGCTTCAGTTACCGCTTCTTCAAAAGACTTTAGTGCACGACCCGCTTCAGCTTTTGTTAACTCAGCATTTTCTGCAATTTTTGCAATTAATTCACTTTTGTTCATGTTGTATTCTCTGCTTTCCATAGATGTATTTATTTAGAACTAGATTAACATGCCATAAGCCATAAGGCTTTGAAAGCATTTTATCTGATAAATGTGCTGCTATATTGCAAATAAGTAACTTTTTAGTGATCTAGTTAGCTTAAACTCGGCTGAGTGAATTAACTGCTTCTGCCGTTTTTATCAAGTTTATTGATTTGTTGCTGCTCATTTTGAACTTTGGCCTACAAAAATTTGTTAGCTATCAATCTTCTAACAGTTGATACAGGAGTTGCTTCACTAACTTAGGTTCAAAGGGTTTATCACATAGCGCATTAACACCTGCGCTTGATACGTTGCTTAGGTGGGTATCGTTAGCTTCTGATGACACCATCAAAATCGGCACATGAGACTGCTGGCTTTGGTGGCGTATATATTGGGTCAATGCCAGTCCATCAACACTTGGCATATTGTAATCGGTGATTACTAAATCAAACATTTGCTGTTGCATTAATTCGATAGCTTCAGCGCCATCAGTTGCCTCGCTTATCATCCGAATACCTAAATTAGTAATAGTTCGTTTGATAATGTTTCGCGCCATGCGGCTATCATCAACCACTAAAGTGCGAATATCCTGAACATCAAAATGGCTTAGGTCCAGTTCGTCATTACTGATTAAATCAATAGTGGAATTCAGTGCTGTGGCCAAATGATCGGCATCGAAAGGCTTAGGTAAAATCGCGACGGCTCCAGATTGCCTAAATATTTCCAGTTGCTCACGGCGACATTCACTGGATACCAACATAAATTGAATATCTTGATAGTCAGAGTTTTGTTTAATAAAACTGAGTAGTTCAGTCGCTTCACCGTCAGTAAAGTGTAAAGCGCTGACAATGAGATCTGGCGTGTGTCGAACAATAATCTCTTTAGCTTGAGCAAGATTAGCGGCGGTTTGTATGCTATGTACGCCTTCTTGTTGCAGGCGTGAAATAATTATTTTTCTCTGAACATCAGATGGTTCAACTAGCAAAATGGATAATTCACTGGGCGATAAATGGCTCATTATATAGCTTCTTATTATTCGATCTGAGTTTTATGGGCGCATGTTAACTTATGCTAAGGGATGAATATAGTCAGCAGGGCGCCTTTGTTAACTTTTGGGCTTCAAATAAATCGCTGTTTCTTTACAAAATGCCACCCAGTATTGAAACACCAGCAGTGAAAATAGTACCGCAGCAATGGCAGGAATAGGGATATTAAAGCCATTGAACACCACTTTTACATCTTCAGGAGTGATTTGATAGGCGATAATAGCAGTGGTAGACAGTGCTAATATCGCTAAGGTTTGAATGGCTAAATATACCTTTAAGGCAATGCTGGCCCAGTGTGTTCGCATTAATAAGCCAACCAACACAGGGATAACGCCGATACTGAATAAATCTATACTTTGAATGCTATAAGAGCGCCAAAGGGCCACAATAGACAGTAACACGTACAATGCAATTAATAGGGTTAATCTTAACGGTGGTTTATTCATAGTATTATTATCATTATTGGAACTATGTGAGTGGTCATGTGGTGTAGAATAGCGTGAGTAGAGATAGTTTGTGAAAACGTTTTTTAAGAAATTAGGATAAGTAATGACTGAGGCGGAATTTTGGTCTTTGGTGACCCGTAGCCATCCTGAGCAATCAGAGCAAGCGTGCCATGATCAATTAGTGGAAAAATTGTCGGCGCTCGATGATGCTGACTTAGCGGCTTTTGATAAGATATTTGGCCAACAAATGCGCCGCAGTTACCGCTGGGATATTTGGGGCGCAGCTTTCATTGTTACTGGCTGTGATTCAGATTATGGCTTTGTGGAGTTTCGAGGGTTTATTTTATCCTTAGGTGAGACTTGGTATAACAAGATTATTGCTAACCCCGACTGTTTGGGCGAGCTTGAGTTATGGCCAACAAAAGATGACTATGCTTATCCCTTTATTGAAGATTATGATTTGATTGCCGGAAAAATCTATGAAGACCGCTGCGGTGAAGAGCTGCCTTTTGTACCCTCTGGTCAGCATACTCCTCAAGGTAAAAAGTTCAGTACCAAGAAAAAAGATCTCCGTAAAAACTATCCTTTATTAAGCCAGCGTTTTCCATTTTAAATATCGCTGAAAGTTAATTAAGCATCCACAAAAAATGCAGCTTTATAGCTGCATTTTTAGTGTAATTGAGATGTAAGCCTGTCAATCGGCAGACTTAGCTACTGCAAGTTTCTGATTGAGTATCAAACTCTAAACCGTATTTAGCGCAGGCTTGAGTCATAAACTTGTGTGCAGCGGTTTGTAACTGCTGATCAAGGTTTTTCTCTAATTCAGCATTAAACTCTTGCTCAGCGACTTGTATATGCTGGTTCATTAACTGCTGGTGTTGTTTTATCGCTTCGGCGCCTTTTGAATCGATATCAAATTGATGGGCAAAGCTTGAAGATGACACCAGCATGGCGATAAAAACTGTCGCTGCGAGAGCGATAGGCTTAATCATCTTATTGCTGGTAGTTGTGCCGATTGCTGTATTGGTTTCGATGTTATTCATATTAACTCCAGTATTGATACGTTAATTGCTATTAGCGCTGAATCCTTGAGCGATATATATGTCCAAATTTTATTCGTTGGTCAGTCTTTCGCGATATTCACCTTGATATTGTTAAGGGAAATAAGGCGCTAGTACTTGTTGAGAGACACATTAACCTATTTTTACTGAATGATTACTGAACAGTTAGTTTGTTATTTGAGCAGATTTTGGGTTGGTCGGTATTAATCTCTATCAAATGTTGTTTCAGCAAGTATTGCTAGAGTAGGTTAAGCTTATATTCAGGTAACTGCTTGTATAATCCGACAAGTATAGAATTGTTGATTTTTTAAACACTAGGTTCATAGCTAGGGGAAAATGATGAAAATGAAATATTTACTATTAGCAGGTGCATTGGTATGTAATGTTGCTGCAGCTAAGGACGAAGTCGTGGTCAACCCAGTGACTGAAGACGGTGTGGTTAAAATTCAATGGCAAGAACCTAAAAAGTACCGAGATTTAAAAACGGCCAATGAAGTGAAATCTCGTTTTCAGCAGCGCTTTTTCGACACTATGACTAAAAATATCAACAAAGAAGCTGAAAAGATTTTAAAACCAGAGCAGAAACTTGAGATGGTGGTTTCTGATGTGGATTTAGCCGGTGATCTGCGGCCAACATTTGGCGCGACCTCCGCTAGTGAACTGCGGATTGTAAAAGACTTATACCCACCACGTATGACCTTTAGCTACAGCATCACTGAAGGTGAGCAAGTGATTATGGCCGGTGATGAAAAGTTAGTTGATATGAACTTTATGTATGGCACCCATTCAACCCGTAATCAAAAGCCGTTTGAGTATGAGACTAAAATGCTTGAAGATTGGTTAAAGAAAACCGTAGCACCTAAGTTATAAATATCTATGATTCAGTAGTTTATGTTATATTTAAAATCTAAAGCGGCTTATTGATAAGCCGCTTTTTTGTGCCTAAACATCACTAAGTGCTGGTGTCAGCTATTTGGTGTTCTGTTTGAATAAGTGCAAGGTTTGCAGCAAAGCACCGAGCTTTTTCACATAAGCCTCTAAGGTTTCAGGCGGAATATGTCTGAGTTCTTGGATCTCATCTAACTCGTCAGCTAATTCTTGTACATAAGGCAAGAAGCGGTTACTACTTTGGCTAAAGCCTTGTTCTTCGGTAAAAATTGCTACAAACTTACCGTGGCCGACTTGGTGTAATTCATCGAGTCTTTTATCGGCATCAATGGCTTGACGGTATCCTGTTTGCAGGCTTTCTTTTATTTGCTGGATAACTTTGGTATACGGCATGATAGCCTCATTCAACATCTTCAAATTAAGCTAAATTATAAGGGTCTGCTATGGGACTAACAAGTCTAATGGATTTTAAATTAACGTTTGCTGCAACAAAGCGTTGCTCTGCTTATTTGAGTTTGTTAATCGTCGCTATTTTAAGCTGTGGTTTAGCGACTGCAGCTGAAACCGACACGCCGCCTTTTTATAAAGTCACTTATCAAGGTAAACAGGCATTCATATTAGGCTCAATTCATGTGGGCAAAGCTGATTTTTACCCGATGGCACCGGTTATTGAGCAGGCTTTTTCTCAGGCTGATGCATTGGTAATTGAAGCGGATGTGACTAAAGCCGATACTCAACAACTATTAGGTCAATATGGCCTAGCAACTCCAGCAAGCAGCGTCGATTTAGGGCAGGCTTATCCAGCTTTTTGTAAACTCAATTTAGCGGTTTGTCAGGGATTATCGCCTTTAGCGCCATGGCTTCAGGCTGCGCAAGTAGCATTAGTGCGTTTCAGTCAGTTAGGGTTTAGCGCTGAAGAAGGGGTGGATGTGACTTTTGTAGCTAAAAATCAAGGGCGCACTTTGTTAGAGCTTGAAAGTGTGGCCTACCAGTTTGAGTTGATTTCATCTTTTAGTCAGCAAACGCAACGGCAAATGTTAGATGAAGCGGTTGAGACAAGTGATGAAGAAATGCTGCAAATGGTGGCCGCTTGGCGCGGTGGAGATAAACAAAAACTTGCCGATATCATGGAGCATCAAAGCGATGATGTAGCCAAAGAATTAGTTGAAAAACTGCTGTGGCAGCGGAATCAGCAAATGAGTCAGCGCACCATAGCGCTATTAAACGAAGGCAATTATCAGCAGCTGTTTATCATTGTCGGTGCAGGCCACTTGGTGGGCCGCCAATCGATGCCGATGATATTAAAGCAAACAGGGGCTGAGGTAACAGATTGTTGGCATGCCCAGTGTTTATAAACGCCAGTGAGTAAACTTTGGGGCTGTGCGGTATTTTTACACTGTAGTATAATGCGCGCATTAAAGCATTTGTGAGTAGTGTGAAACGGAGAAATACCGTTATTTTGCACAGTAATTTCACCGTATAAAAAGGTAAGCCACTTGAGTAACGATTACTCTATAGCATTAACGTCAATGCCGTCGTTGTTGTCTTTATACCGCAAAATATTATTATCGCGTAAGCCTGGTTGGGATCAGCAACCTTTACCAAAGATCCATGTACAGACGGATGGCATTAGATTATCAGATAAGAAAATTCGTCAATATGCTGAGGTATGTCAGTTTGATTATGATGGCAAAGTGTTACCGCCAACATTTTTGTACGTGCTTGCATTTAGATTACATGCCACCATTTTTACCCATAAAGCGATTACCTTTCCTTTATTGGGGATGATCCATCTTAAAAATAGCATTAGCTTGTATCGGCCTATTAACGCTGATGAGGTTTTTAAGGTTGAGTGCAACCTTATTACTAGCCAAACCACGGATGCAGGACTTGAATTTGAACTAGAATCTAAAGTCTATGTTGGTGATGAACTCGTGTGGCAAGCCTTATCAACTTACCTATACCGTATTGAGTCTAAAGGCCGCAGAGCAAGACCACCGCGAGCTTCTGATATGGTGTGGGAAGACGTCAATACCTGGTCATTAGCTGAAAATTTAGGCCGTCAGTATGCCAAAGCCTCAGGTGATTATAACCTGATCCACCTGCACCCAATGGTGTCTAAGCGTTTTGGTTTTGATCGTGTTTTAGCCCATGGAATGTGGTCTAAAGCCCGTTCACTTGCTGGGTTGATGCAATTTATTGGTGATAGACCATTTAAGGTGGACGTAGAGTTTAAGTTGCCAGTATTTATGCCTTCGGATGTCACCTTTGCTTTTGAAAGCATAGAAAATGGTAAGCGTTTTGAAATGCGTGATATTAAAGGCCGCAGACCACATCTAATGGGTACCATGTCGTACTTAGATTGATACCCTAGCGTTATCGGTAAATGCATAACAAAAAAGCCCGCAGCAAGAAATTGCAGCGGGCTTTTTAGTATTTTAAGGCTATTAGATTAACTTGTCACAGCTTAGTCTGCCGCCTTTTCATGATAAATATGCACATCTCGTTGTGGGAATGGAATACTGACGCCTTGGGCATCAAACTGCATTTTCACTTCACGAGTAATATCCCAATAGACTTCCCAGTAATCCACTGGATTTGCCCAAGGGCGAACCACAAAGTCTACTGACGATTCACCGAGTGTATGTAACTTAATCGTCGGCTCTGGAAACTTTTTCACTTTTGGGTGAGCCATAACAATATCGGTTAAGATTTTTTCCGCTTTAGGAATATCATCGCCATAGCCAATGCCAAAGGTCATATCCACACGACGTTCTTGCTCGGCGGTGATGTTATTGATGGTATCGCCCCAAATCTTATTATTAGGAATAATCAAGCGTTGGTTATCTAAGGTTTTCACTGTGGTAGAGACTAAGCTCATATGGCTAACACGCCCCGTAACACCTGCAGCATTGATTAAGTCACCGACATCGTAAGGGCGGTAGATTAAAATCATCATTCCTGAGGCAAAGTTAGATAAGGTATCTTGCAAGGCAAAACCGATAATCACACCAGCGATACCAAAACCTGCCAGCAGTGGTGCTAATTCAAAGCCAAGTTGTGATAGTGCGATAAGCAAACCTAACGCGAAGATGACGTTACCAGAAATAGAGGTGAAGAAATCTTGCAATAGCATGCTGAAATTAAGCTGGGAAGAATTAACTGCTTTGCGAACCACTTTTTTAACTAATTTAGACACTAAGCTGGTTAAAAATAAAATGATGATGAAGATAACCACTTTAAAGGTAAGCCCTGTGCCATTTTCCAGCGCTTGATTTTTAGCTATATCCATCCAGTCATTCAGTAAACTTGACGCTACATCAAAGTTTAAAACATCTTGAGTAATATCCCCTGAAACACTAAATAGCGTTTGCTTAATTTGCGCAGTGTCTTGGCCTAAGTCATCAAGCATATCGGCGGCAATACTTAAACTGCTGCTGTGCTGTGATAATCGCTCTTTGAGTTCAATAACTTTGGATTTTTGCTCGGCAGTGATATCAGCGCCAGCAGTTGATGCGTCACTAATCGCTTGTTTAAGTTGGTTTTGGGTATAGTTGACGATACTTTCAAGATAGTCAGCCCGCAGGGTTAGCTCATTGGTTAATGCTGTTTTGGCACTGTCGACATTAATATTTAAGGTGTTGGCCCAATTGATTGTTTGTAGTTCAGCCTGTAAGTAAAGATCCCTGTCGGCTTCACGATCAATAACCGCTTTCATTGTTTGAGTCTGATTTTCGTCATCTAATGCCAGTTTCAGGGCTGTGATGTCATCATCTAAATATTTACCGACATTATCTAAAAAGCCCAATTGTTGCTGTATTTGCGGGGTGAGATAGGCTAAATCCGGGTTTTCTTGATTAACTAATGAATCTAATTTTTCTCGTAGTTGATTGTTTTTATTCAGAATGCGGAATTCACTGATTGCTTTTAATTCACCTTTTGCGGTTTTAAGGTAGCTTACATCGGCATCAATGCGTTGTTGTAGTTGGGCTATTTTATTAATGGTTGCAGGGTCAGCTGGCGCTGCAACACTGCTTTGTGAAAAGCTCATTAAGCTGACGAAACAACATAAGATAAGCAAGATTCTAGGCATGATAAACGTCCTGTATATTGATAATGACTTTATCATAAGTTATTGAAGGAAGTTTGACGATAATTTGCTAGACTAACGCACTTTTTATTTTCAGCTACAGGTTGCTCATCATGGCACTGCAATGCGCACATTGTCACAAGCCTATGTCGATTAGTAAGATCAGTGGAACTCGAGGTAAGGGGTTCTCATCGCATATTCAGTGCTATCACTGCCAGGCTTGGCTTGGTCGCCATCGTTATCTTACGATGTTAAAAATACTTGGCTTTTATACTGCGGTAGGTGCGGGGCTGACAGGCTATTTTGTGGCAGGATTAGCCAATATCATTACCCCCGTAATCATGCTGTCGCTGATCCTTACAGGGGTAACGCATTTAATGGATCATTTATTGGTTATTGAAGCGCCTGAAGAGGGCTCTCAAACAAATTAATCTACTACTTGAACTTGATTTTCTAGTGATGTTTCAACGTAGTAAATACCGCCAAGAACTACAACACCGATGATCACCATTGTTAAAATAATGCCCACATTGTCTTTTAATAAATTCATCATAGATAATTCCTCTGTCATTGGCAGATTAAATTGGTATTTATAGTAAATATATTAGCCTTTTCAGCTTAAGCTAATCTTAAAATAACATAATGTTGAGAGGGTTAAAGCGCCCTTGTTGATCACAAATTTTCAGTAGAAGTGATTTGTAACAAACTTGTAGTTGATTTTTTAGTTTTAATTTATAAGAATAGCAGCCATTGTTACTGGGTATTCGCTGATATGATTTAATGGATGAGACTAGTTAAGTGAGATTTGCTTTGCACATAAGACGAAATATTGCGATGTGGCTTTGCGCCATGCTCGTATTATTGTCTTTTGCCGCATCCGCTCACGGATCTGTTCATAAACATGAAAGCATTAACACTCACTGCAGCTTATGTTTTCATAAGCATCAGGTTCACAAAACCCTTCCAAGTATTGAATTTAGCATTCCGGTTGTACGTCAAGAGTATGAACTCACACCGTTAGCCAATTCAGAATCTCTTAGTTCACATCAGGCTTATTACCATAGCCGCGCACCGCCAATCTTCATTTAATTCAACAGTTTAATTAATAATTATAAATTATATTTCCCGACTATTAAGTAAAATAGCCGGGTGTTTGTTGTATTTTGGAGATTTTATGTTTAGTTCAAATAAACGACTGTCAGCAGTCGCAATCGCGTGTGCCTTTTCTTCAGGCTCTGTTTTTGCAGAAGATTCAAGCTTAACCAATCCTAATATCAGTGCGGTGTTAGATGGTTTTTATCAATCAGGTGATCGTGGTTTAGGTGGCAGAAGTGAAGGCTTTGGTTTGGGTGAAACTGAATTTGCTATCAGCGCTAATATCGATGATATGTTCTACGGTAAAGTCACTGCGATATTAGAAGTGCATGACGGCGAAACTGAACTTGAGCTTGAAGAAGCCTTTATTCAAACCATGGGTATGCCTGGCGGTTTTGGTATTCGCGCTGGTCGTTTCTTGTCTGATGTGGGTTATTTAAATAATCAGCACATTCATACCGACGCTTTTGCTGATCGTCCTGGGGTTTATCGCGCCTTTATGGGCGGGCATTACTTTGATGATGGTGTCAGATTAACTTATGTAGCGCCGACAGATTTGTATTGGACTATGGGTGTTGAAGCCTTTAGTGGTAAAAAAATGCGCGCTGAAGATGAGCATGACGAACGTGACTTTAGTTCAGTAGGGGTGTATTCGGCATTCACCAAGTTTGGCGGTGATATTGGTATCTCGAGTTCTTGGCAAGTGGGTTTAAGTTACTTACGTAATGAAAACGGTAAAACTTATCTAGAAGATGAGCATGAGCCCCATGTTGATGACGATCACGACCATGAAGGTCATAGCCATAGCGCAGCCTATACTGGTGAAAATACCTATATTGCAGACTTTGTCTACAAGTGGGCACCAAATGGTAATTACAAATACCAACACTTAACTGTTAGCGGCGAGTACTTCCGGGTAACTGATATTTTCTCATTTGAAGAAGATCATGAAGATGAACATGAACATGAACATGAACATGAACATGAACATGAGATACTCAGTGCTGAAGGCCATGACGATTACCATCAAGGTTGGTACTTAAGTGGCGTGTATCAGTTCTCGCCAAATTGGTCTGCTGGTTTACGTTATGGTGAAGTGGATAGCTTTGAAGCCCACGGCGATCACTTAGACCCACAAAAGCTAAAAGAAACCGAATTAAGTTTGGCGTGGCATCAGAGCCATTTCTCCACCGTACGTCTACAATATACTAACCAGAAAGGCACCAACTTTGATGGTTTTGAAGACGATAATATCATTACTCTACAATATGTTATGTCATTAGGAGCTCACGGTGCGCATCAATTCTAAAAAACTAATATTAGCAGCTGGCATATTTGCCAGCTTGTTAACGAGTTCTGCAAATGCAGCGCTTAATGTATTTGCTTGTGAGCCTGAGTATGGCGCATTAGCAAAGGCATTAGCTCCTGATGCTAAAGTCTATTCAGCCACGAGTGCGCAGCAAGATCCACATCAAGTGCAAGCGCGTCCAAGCTTAATTGCTAAAATGCGTCAAGCTGACTTAGTGGTGTGTGCTGGCGCCGATCTCGAAATTGGTTGGTTGCCAATGTTGCAGATGAAAGCCTCAAACAACAAGGTGCTTTCAACTGATACTGGGCTTTTTTATGCCGCGGATCATATCGAGACCTTAGATCAACTTGAGCAAGTGGATCGCTCTATGGGTGATGTCCATGCCAAAGGTAATCCGCATTTACATTTTGACCCTAGAAAGTTCCTTAAAGTGGCGCAGGCGTTATCAGCGAAAATGATTGAGTTAGATCCTAACTCAAGTGCTGAGTATCAAGTTGCATTAACTGAGTTTACTGAGCAGTGGCAGCAAGCTATTCCGCGCTGGGAAGCGCAAGCGCAATCGCTGAAGGGCAAAAAGGTCATTGCTTACCACTCAAGCTTTCGATATTTGTTTAACTGGCTCGGCATGGAGCAAGTGGCAGATCTTGAGCCGAAGCCGGGCATCCCACCCAGTAGTAGCCATTTAGCTAAACTTGTAAGTCGCAGCCAACAAGGTGATGTGATGGCGGTGATAGTGGCCTCATATCAGGATGAGCGTGGCGCACATTGGTTAGGTGAGCGCACTGATTTGCCTGTGGTGATTTTGCCAATGTCAGTAGGTGGCAACAGTCAAAGTCAGGATTTGATTAGCTTATATGACAGCGTACTGACGTTATTAACTGAGGCGCAATAAGCCTATGCTAGATATCGAGCTGCTATTGATTTTGTTTCCGGCATTTATTGCCGGAATCATCATTTTGTCTACCCATGTGGTGTTAGGTCGACAAGTACTTAAACGCGGTATTATTTTCATCGACTTAGCGATTGCCCAAGTGGCTGCGCTGGGGGCTATTGTGGCTCATATGGATCATAGAATTGAAGATATTCCTTATTCTCATGTGTGGATGCCTGCCATATTTGCCTTGGGCGGCGCTGGGCTTATTGCTTGGTTATCCAAGCGTTTTGCCGATGAATTAGAAGCCTTTATTGGTTGTTTTTATGTGCTTAGCGCGGTTGGGGCAATGTTGTTATTGTCTAATGATCCCCATGGCGCAGAGCTGTTAAAGCAGCTAATGTCGGGGCAGATATTGTGGGTAAATTGGTCGCAGCTTGTGCTGCCGGCTTTGGTGTCAGTAGCGATCCTCGCTTTAATTGCATTGAAGCCTCAGATCCTCGAAGGCGCAGGTTTTTACTTTCTATTTGCCATAGTGATTACACTATCGGTTGAGTTAGTGGGTGTTTATCTTGTTTTCAGCACCTTAATTTTGCCAGCGTTAGCGTTAAATCAGTATGTGGGTAAATATACCTTGCTGCTGGCTTATGTGGTGGGATTTGTTGGTTACCTAGCAGGGCTTATACTTTCGGCTAGTTATGACTTACCTAGTGGCGCAGCCATTGTTGCGGCATTAGCGGTCAGTGCTGTGTTAATGCGTTTACTGCTCAGTAATCGTTCTAATAAGGCTGAAATGTAACGCTGCAGAATTAATGATGCGTTAATGTTTAAGGCATCATTAATTCACTTTTAGCAGTGTATAATGCCAAGCATATTAATTATCTGAGCTATTCAGAGCATTAATCCGCTTGGTATAACTACTTTAAGCTTACATTTGTACACCGAAATTAACTTAAGCTATTGAGTCCAGCAGATGTGCTGGCTATACTGTCGCCACTTTATTTGTAGGAGTCTGCTGTGCTGTTAATTGCTCGTTCAATTATTCTAGCAGTGTTACTAACACTGGCGTTTTTTTTCGCAATCATCCTTTGTATTGTTAGACCTATGCATCGTGATAATGTCCATGTGATTGCTAAACTATTTTCATCTGTTGCTCCTATTTTAGGGATTAAAGTGATTACCCGTAACGCGGTGATTAACCCTCAAGTAGACACTGGCGCTGAGGCTAACGCTGGTACTGACACTGAAACCGAAGCAAGCCTTAAGCAACCTAAGATCTATTTAGCGAATCATCAAAATAATTTTGATTTATTTACCCATACCTCTGCAGTGCCGGAAGCCACGGTGAGTTTAGGTAAAAAAAGCTTAGCTTGGATGCCATTATTTGGGCAGATTTATTGGCTATCAGGCAATATTCTGATTGACCGTAAAAACCGTCATAGTGCCTTTGATACTATGGCCAAGACTGTTAAGAGAATGAGAGAAAAACTGTTATCTGTATGGATTTTCCCTGAGGGGACACGCTCTAGAGGGCGCGGTCTACTGCCGTTTAAAGTCGGGGCATTCCATACTGCTATCGCCGCCAAAGCGTCAATTGTGCCAGTATTAGCATCTTGCCAAAATCATATTAAACTTAACAAGTGGAATAATGGTGTGGTCATTGTCGAAATGATGGCACCTATGTCGACCGCAAACGTGGATAAAGCCGATGCGAAAAAGCTTTGTGCTAAGGTGCATCAAGTGATGTCACAGCGTTTAGCTGAATTAAATCAAGAAGCATCGCTATTAATGGCTAAACCTCAGTAGCTTTATCACGTATAATTAGCCCTATAGCGTATTTAAATTTGTTAACGGAGAGAATCCATGTCTATTGAAGCTCAACTTAAAGAGCAATTTGCCGAGAACCGTGAAATTATTCAGGCGCTGCTTGATGATGGTTCACAAGCTGATGCTGAATATACTATCGAGCATCATTTCTCTTCGACTAACTTTGATCGTTTAGAAAAAGCCGCAGTTGATGCTTTCAAATTAGGTTTTGAAGTTAACGACGCTGAAGAGATGGAGCTTGAAGATGGCTCAACCATTATTTGCTTTGATGCTATCGCCAATCATGCTCTTGAAGCATCGTTACTTGATAAAGCATGCGAGCAATTAATGCTGCTTGCTGCCAAGCAAAAAGTTGATTATGACGGCTGGGGCACCTTCTTTATTGGTGACGAAGAAGAGCTTGATGAAGATGAAGACCAAGATGACGACGGTTTCTAAATCATTAACGACTATCGCTTAACTAGCGTCACTCGTTTAATAAATAAGCCCACTTAATTGTGGGCTTTTTAATGGCTTATCGCGGTGGGGATAAAATGAACCTCTGCAGGTTATTTTTCAAATACCGTGGTTTGATTACGGCCATTTTCTTTCGATTGATATAAAGCTTTATCGGCGCCAGATAACCAACTTACACTGCTAGTGGTGGCAGAGGATAAATCATTAACGCCAATACTGATGGTCATTTTAATGATTTGATTGTTATAAACCACTTGCGAGGCTTCGACTTTTTTACGCAGTCGCTCAGTGAAGTATTTTGATTCAGCAGCGGTGGTATAAGTCAATACTACCGCAAACTCCTCACCGCCATAGCGGCCGGCAAAATCAGTTTCACGTAATGATTGCTTTAATATGTTGGCGAGGCTTTGAATGACTTTGTCACCTGCAGGGTGGCCGTATTTATCATTGATGGCTTTAAAATGATCGATATCAATCATTATCATACTGGCTTTTTCACCATAACGGGCAAAGCGCTCGTATTCTTTTTCAAAGCAAACTTGCCAATGACGGCGATTATACAACTGGGTTAAGCTGTCGGTTTGGCTGAGTGTTTCTAGTTGCTCATTGACTGATTTAAGCTGTAATTTATTGATGGCGATATCAGTCACATCATAAACGATAATACTAATATGGGTGATTTCACCCGTTAGCGACGCCAGTGGCAGCAAAGTAATGTTTTGGTACATGTAATCAGCGCGGCCAGTGATCGGGCGATAATTTTTAAACTGGAAGACATAAGGGCGCTGCTCCCAGCTGATGAAAGATCGGTTTTTGAGTAGAAATACCGACTCCATTTTTTGCTTAAGCCATTCAGAGGGTAAATCGTTAAACGCTTCAAAAAGATTGCGACCTTTAATACTGTTAGGTGACACACCGCTATGGTTTTCCATGAAACCATTCCAAAGCTGGATATTGTAGTCACGATCTAACACCACCAAGCCAACTTCAATGGTTTGTACCATATCAATAAGCCAGTGTAGCTCGTTCATTGCGCTTTGATCAGTAGCCATGCTCTAACATCCGTATTGTATTATTCTTTTTATATGCAATGTTAAGTCATTGCAATTAACTAACTGTTTATATGATTATTATCTTAATCTATTCAAATATATAGTGAAGCTTTGCATTCAATGTAGGGATTGAGTCTTCCGTAAATAACAGTAATAAGTCACACTGAATATTGTGGTCTTCAATCTGATAATTGATTTCCATGGCAAGGGTGCGTTGCCATTTTTCTGAGTTGTCATGGATAAGCTCATTTACCGTGCAGTGGCGACCAAGTACAACGGGGTGACCTTGACTAAATTTCATATCAAGCTGCTCTGAAATGCCATTCAAGAATGCCCCAATAAGCACATTACCAGTATCAATGAGCACTTCAATTTCATTGTTAGCATCTTCAGGATCACTGTGGCCCATGAGTTTAGCCATGTCAGCAAAGCTTGAGTCATGGAACAGTAATAACGCCTCACCAGCAACCCCAGCGCCAATAAAACCTTGGCATAATGCAGAAATCTTCGAGCTTTCTTCGGTGGCTTTAAGTGCCATGGTCAGTTCGCTGACTTCTAAAACATTGACGTTGGGGATTGGCAGTTTTACAAAAACATCGAGTAGTTTCGCTAATAAGTCGGCAGCGCGGCCCATGGCGACATTGGCAATTTCTTGGCAAGCGTCACGTAAATCAACTTTAAACATTGGCGTGTCATTGGTTGATTGTTTAAGGGCTAAAGTTAAAATGCCGTATTCTTCTAAGATATTGCTGATGGACTCAGCACTAACCGGCTTTTGAATAAAATCTAATGCGCCAAGGGCTTTTACTCGCTCATGGGCTTTTAATTGAATATCACCAGAGACCACAATGACTAAGGCGGGCAAGTCTTCTCGCTGAATGGCTTCTAGTACTTCATAGCCATCCATGACGGGCATATTAAGGTCGAGAAAGACAATTTCCCCTTTTCCTTGACGGATCACCTCCAAGCCTTCTTCACCATTGGTTGCGTAACTGATTTCAACATCCCAATGTTTGGGAAGTGTTCGCGCCATTTGTTTTCTGGCTAATCCTGAGTCATCACAGATTAAAATAGGAATAGTCATGGCTACAGCAGATCCTTTTACAGGGTATTATTATTTTGAATGCATTAGCTATTACTCGATCGAGCACTTAAACGAACTCCGATTAAACAAGAAAAATGAGTCGATGAGTAATGTTACTTTTTATGGGCAAACATACTACAACTTATTGCTGACTTTTCGCACCAAAAATCGACAATTTTTTGGCGTTTAACGAAAAAATGCTCTTAAATTCAGTAAATCTGAATTTTGACGGCACTTTTGTTCCTGCGGGAACATATATATTGTTGTAGTTTTAGCAGCTTATGAAGAATATCAAATTAGCTTAACTATTCGCCAGTAAGCCAATTTATGCTAACGTAACTTCTGGACTGACCAGTTATTATTTATATTAAGGATGAACAATGAATAAGAAGTTAGTGGCGTTAAAAAAACAAAACGGTATTGCTTTTGTGACGCTAAACCGACCAGATAAATATAACGCGCTCAATTATGAAATGTTTAAAGCCATTGATAAAACCATTAAAAATATTAGAAAAGATAGCGAAATTAATGCGGTCATATTATCCGGCGCCGATGGTAATTTCTCTTCGGGCTTAGATGTTAAAGCGATTGCTAAATCCCCCTCCATGATTGCCAAATTGCTGTTCAAATGGCTACCAGGTAATGCCAACTTAGCCCAGCGGGTGTCTATTGGCTGGCAGCGTTTACCCATCCCTGTGATTGCAGTATTAGATGGCTGCTGTTTTGGTGGCGGTATGCAAATTGCGCTAGGGGCAGATATTCGTATTGCAAGTGATGATGCCAAGCTGTCTATTATGGAATCAAAATGGGGCTTAGTGCCTGATATGGCTGGACTGGCAGCGCTTAGACAGGTGATGCCCAAAGATAAGGCCTTAAAAATTACCTATAGCGCAGAAGTGCTATCAGCCGCACAGGCGCTAGATTTTGGTTTAGTGACCGAGAAAAGTTCACAGCCATTGCAGCGTGCTATTGAGCTTGCCGAGCAGTTTATGACCCGCTCTCCTGATGTGAATGCGGCCATTAAAATGAGCATTAATCATAGTTGGTCAGCCTCAACAAGGCGGTTATTAAGTCGTGAGTCTTTAAGCCAAGTTCGCCTGTTAGCGGGTAAAAACCGTATCATTGCCGCTAATCGTGAAATAAAGCAAACCGAGCAAGCTTATCAGTCTCGTCAGCCTTGGTGGTGATAATGAGCGAGTCAGTTGTGAGTTAATCAGCTTTTAGACTAGTGCGGCCAATACTGCATTGCACAAATTTAGTGAATAGCTGAAAGGCCATTGGAGATTGATTATTATGCGATGTTATTGAAAAAATTGAAAATACGCCTTATTACTCAGTCTTAAAATAAGCAAATAGCCATTAAGGGGCAGCAATATGCTGGCCCTTTTTATCGTGCGGTAATGACTTTACTAAAGCCTGCAATATGATGCAGCACTTGCTCCCAACCACTTTGATTATCGAGATTAAGCGCTAATTGATATTGGCGGTAATACTGGCTCGATTTAGCTTTATTGAGTGCTTTTCTGCTAGCACTTTCAGTCATAGATATTTGATGAGCATCGGCTGATTGCAGATCCAGTATTGGGATATCGATTTCTCTGAGCTGTTGGGCAATGGATAAACCGCGATGTTGCGGCGCAATAATCTGCTCATATTCACGATAGGGGTTGATCACCACTAATAAGTCGGGCTTGGCTAGCTTAGCTTCAAAAAGTAAGTTAATGACCATGCCCGCACTATCATCGGTGACGATTAATAGTCTTTTTCCTGGGAACTGCGCCTCAATAGCTTGCAATTGGTCGAGACTGTCCACCATAAGTTCTTGCTGAAAGTTACGCAGTTCAAGTAGTTGGTTTGAGCTAAATTTGGGGGCTTGCTGGTGACGACTCAGGGTTAACTGCGCTTCACCGGCTTTGGGAATTTCTTCGGCGTCAGTGGCAAAATTTGGTCGGTATAAACCTTCAGTGGGTTTTATGCTCAAGCTTGCCCAGCCAAATGCGGGGATCTCATCACGTAAATAGCGAATTAGGCCACTGCCACTGGCGGGGGAATCGGTTGGACCGACTATAATAGCTGCGCCGCGCTGGTGCGGGCCTTGCCAAGGTTTGACCCAAACTGGCTGTTGTTGATCTTGGACGCTGATAAATTGTTTTCCAGCATTAGCAGTAGGCAACTCACTGGCTGCCATAGCATTGTGACAGAAAAGGCTGAGGCTAAAAAGACTGGTAACAGATAAAACAAACAGAGGCTTTAGCAGCAATGTGGCTTCCTTAACGAATCTTGCGATGTCATCACTATAGACTTGTGCGCTTATGTTTATGAGCTTATGTTTATGAGCTTATGTTTACGCTAAACACTTAAAACAACGACAAAAAATAGATACAAAAAAGCCCTGAAGTTCAGGGCTTTTTGCTTCGAGTTAGCAGTGTATTATACGTGGCTAACTAATACCATTCTAATAGCGTCAAGTTGGAATTGACTATCATCAATATAGCCATTCAATTCAGCCATTTGATTGCGAATAAAGTCCACTTCAGAATCTCGAATATTCGGATTCACGGCCTTTAGCGCTTCAAGTCGGGTCAACTCACTAGTTAGCTGGGTGGTCATTTTTTCACGGGCTTGCTCAACCAGTTTGGCTAATTCAATTTCAGCCTGTTGCTGACCTTTTGCCAGTAACGGGTGCAAAATAGGTTGTGATGCATTCACAAGCTTACTGGCAATATGACGGTTAACCGCACTTAACTGTTTATCAAAGCTCTTATAATCGACTTTGTCAGCTAAGTTTTGGCCACTTTTATCCAATAACACTCGGATAGGGGTTGGTGGCATATAGCGATAAAGCTGTGATGACTTAGGTGCCGAAACATCAGCCATGTAAATTAACTCAAGGAACAAGGTTCCAGCAGGTAAGGCTTTGTTTTTAAGCACTGCAACACTGGTGGTTCCGGTTTCTGAGTCAGTTATTAAGTCTAACGCCGTTTGCACTAATGGATGCTCTTGGGAGATAAAGGCAATATCATCACGTGATAGGGCAGTTTCACGATCAAATGTCACAGAAATACCATCTTCAGGCAGACCTGGGTACGATGGGAATAGCATGTGCTCACTTGGGCGTAATACGATTGAGTTCTCGCCGCGATCTTCTTGATCCACACCGATAATGTCCCACAAGCGGATCACCGAACCAATTAAGTGGGTATCTGAGTCTCGCTCCGCTAAGCGTTCAACTAACTTTTTAGATTGCTCGCCGCCATGGGAGTTAATCTCTAACAGCTTATCGCGGCCTTGCTCCATCGCTTGCTTAAGTGCTTGGTAACGGCTTTGGGTACCGTTAAGCAGCGCTGTCATTAGCTCTGGGTTGTCATCGTTGAGTACGTTCATTAGCTCATCAGCAAATTCATTGAACAATACATGGCCACTTGGGCAGGTAAGTTCAAATGAGTTTAAGCCTTGATGATACCAATGCATCAGTCTTTCTTGGGCGGTGTCTTCAAGGTATGGCAAATGAATTTGAATATCATTTTGCTGACCAATACGATCTAATCGACCAATACGTTGCTCAAGTAAGTCAGGGTTGAGCGGTAAATCAAATAGCACTAATTGACTCGCAAATTGGAAGTTACGCCCTTCAGAGCCAATTTCAGAACAAATTAACGCCTGAGCGCCGCCTTCTTCTTGAGCAAAGTACGCGCCGGCTTTGTCACGTTCAATAATCGACATCCCTTCATGGAAAACGGTTGCCTGAATACCTTCACGGGTGCGCAGTGCTTCTTCAAGGCTTAATGCCGTTTCTGCTTGGCTAGCAATAATCAGCACTTTTTTACTGCGATTATCTTTTAAGAATTCAATTAACCAATCGACTCGCGGATCAAACTTCCACCAACTGGCACTATCGGTTTCAAAGGCTTGATACAGTTTTTCAGGGCTTAGAGATTGCTTAGCTTGATCTTGAGCTGATTTTTTCGATCCCATCATGGCATTAACGCGCTCAGCCGTGACGTATTCTTGCGGCATAGCCAGTGGATGCGGATTAAAAATACGGGTCGGGAAGCCACTGACAGAGGCGCGGCTGTTACGGTATAAAATGCGGCCAGTACCGTGACGGTCGAGTAAATCTTGTAATAACTCAGCGCGGGCAGCTTGCTGGGCGTGAGCATCGACATCATCTGCTTGGATAAGCTTAATGCTTGCGCTGATGTCTTTCTCGCTGAGTAATTCGGTTAAGCTGACAACAGCACTGTCAGCTAACTTGTCGTTGGCAGCTAATGCTTCGGCGGCCTCTGCAACGCTTTGATAGCTTTTTTCTTCTTCAAGAAACGCGTTGTAGTCGTAGAAGCGATCTGGATCCAGTAATCGTAAACGAGCAAAGTGACTTTCATGGCCTAATTGATCTGGCGTTGCCGTGAGCAATAACACTCCAGGCACTTCTTCACTTAAGGCTTCTACGATTTGATAAGCGCGACTTGGGGCGGTTTCGCTCCACTCAAGGTGATGGGCTTCATCCACTACCATTAAGTCCCAATCGGCATCGACAGCTTGTTCTAAACGGCGCTTTTTACGTAATAGTTCTAATGAACAAATGACTAATTGTTCAGTGTAAAAAGGGTTGTCGTTATCGGCATAGGCTTCAACGCAGCGATCTTCATCGAAAATAGAAAAACGTAAGTTAAAGCGGCGCAGCATTTCAACTAACCACTGATGGCGCAAAGTGTCAGGCACAATCACTAAGATACGTTCAGCACGGCCAGTCAATAATTGTTGATGGATAATAAGGCCAGCTTCAATGGTTTTACCCAAACCTACTTCATCGGCTAAAAGTACTCTAGGGGCATAGCGACGACCGACTTCATGGGCAATCCACTGTTGATGTGGAATTAAACCAACACGTGGGCCTTGTTGCCCAAGCAAATCTGAGGTGGCAAGTTTATGGCGTAGCATTTGGCTTTGGTAACGAATACCAAAGCGCTCTAGACGATCAATTTGACCGGCAAATAATCTGTCTTGTGGTTTATTAAAACGAATGTTGTGGTTTAGTAAGGTTTCACGCAGACGTACCGTCTCGTTGGTCTCACTGTGGATACCAACATAGGTGACTAAACCATCTTTTTCTTCGACTTCACTGATGGTTAGGCTCCAGCCTTCATGGCTTTCTACGGAGTCACCGGGATTAAAAATTACACGAGTTAATGGCGCTTCACTGCGGGAGAACAAACGGTTCTCATCGGCGGCAGGAAACAATACTGTCACCATACGGCCTTCAACAGCAACCACAGTTCCTAAACCAAGTTCTGACTCGGTATCACTAATCCAGCGTTGACCTAAAGAAAACGGCATTTTTTACTCTCATTCGGGACGGATAAACACAAAGGGCGCGTATGTTATACCAAACGCTACTCAATTTAAATTCTAGCAGTGATTTAAATATTCATCTGAAGGAATTTCACTTTTACGCCAGCGAATTTTTGACATCTTAGTGTCATCTCTGTGCCAACTTTAACAACTTAAACTCGAACCTTTAATCAATAAAATGATATTGAGACTTGATATAATTACTGGCATAGTAAATTTAAGTTTGGTTGAAAATCAATCATGATGATTCGATTAATCCAGCTTATGAACAGGAGTTTATATTGCTTTAATCCCATAGTTACATTTTGTATTGAGCACTCTGGAGGCGCCATGGAACGAGACGACAGAAAGTTGTTTGTACTGGATACCAATGTGTTACTACATGAACCTTTAGCGATATATTCGTTTAAAGAACATGACGTAATAATTCCCATGACTGTGTTAGAAGAATTAGACAATATAAAGGATAGAAAGCACGATATTAGCCGTGATGCCCGGGTCGCGATTAGGGCATTGGAAGACATACTTGGCGGTAAGACCTCGCCGGAACAAATTCTAAACGGCGTTGCACTCCCAAGCCGCGAAGGACATTTAGACGTATCAGGTAGTTTATCTATTTTCCCCGACCATCAAATCGACTTTATCATTGGCGCTCTGCCAGGCGATAATAACGATAATCGTATTATTAACACCGCACTTCATCTACAAAATCTGCATCAGCCTCGTCAGGTCGTATTAGTCACCAAAGACATTAATATGCGCCTTAAAGCTAAAGGGGCGGGTATTGAGCGAGTTGAAGACTATCGCACCGATCAGTTAATTGATGATATTCGCTTTTTGGCGAAAGGCTTTTATCAGTTTGACGGTGATTTTTGGGACAAGGTGGATAAAGTCTCTACTGATAGAGAAGCTGGCAAAGTCGTCCATCAGGTGGATATCGATGCCGTAGGTAACGAGCCCTTCTACAGTAATCAATACCTTATCGATGAAACCTCTGATTTTTGCGGCAAGGTTGCCAGCAAAACCGCAACACATCTTAATATCATCGATTATGGCCGCGAAAGGCTTAATCATTTGCAAGCTTGGGGTGTTAAACCTAAGAATATTTATCAGGGGATGGCGTTAAATGCTTTGCTAGATCCAGATATTGACTTAGTGATCCTCACCGGCCCCGCCGGTTGTGGTAAAACCTTAATTGCCATGGCGGCTGCGCTTGAGCTGGTGGTTGAGCAAAACCAGTACGAAAAAGTCATTGTAACCCGTAACACCCCTGAAATTGCCGAGTCCATCGGTTTTTTACCTGGCACCGAAGAGGAAAAAATGGCGCCCTGGCTTGCGGCAATTACTGATACCCTTGAGGTGCTGCATAAAAATGATGTTAACCCCACCGGCAGCATGAACTACATCATGGAGAAGGCGAACGTGCAGTTTAAATCGATTAACTTTATGCGTGGCCGCTCGATTCAAAATTCAGTGGTCATTTTAGATGAATGCCAAAACCTGACCGCATCACAAATCAAAACCATGATCACCCGCATGGGCGAGGGCACCAAACTAGTGTGTTGTGGTAACTTGGCGCAAATAGACTCAACCTATTTGACGGCGGTGACATCAGGTTTAACCTATATTGTGGAGCGTTTTAAAGACTTTGACGGCAGTGCCAATATTTACCTTAATGGTGTGGTGCGATCTCGCTTAGCAGAGTTTGCTGAAGAGAACTTATAAGCACTTCTGCTTTAAAGTACCGTTTATGGCTACCTGTTAGGTGGCCATTTTTTATTTTTAAGCAATCTGTTTCAACGAGCTCTTTTAACGCGCCTTTTATGTAAGCGGCCAGTTTACGGGTTATTGCCAAGAATAATGGTCAGATTTTTGCTATGTTTTTAGTGGAATGGAGTGAAAAATAAATTAGTCATGTTTTGTGAACATTTATTCGTGTGCTTGCGAATATGTTCCTGATAATATGCATAAATAGACATTGTTAGCGTACCTCCTTTTTTACCTTATTAAATATCTACGCTGCTAAGAAAAGCCAAAGGGTTTTCAATGAAATCGACCGAGCCAGAATTACAATTAAAATCGCTTATTCAAAGAAAGTATAACCGAGCCGTTTTTTATACTTATATTGGTGTAATTGTTATGGCACTTTTATCGGCATGGGTATTGTTTGAGCGTGAAAAAACCCAGCTAATTAAAGAGCGTGAAGAGCAAGTATTGCGTCATGTCTTGCAAATTGATTTACTGCTGGAGTCGAGTATCCGTGCAGTAAAAAGCTTACGTAACGTCGCCGTAGATAACTTACGTTTAGGCGAGTTAGTCCGTAAAGATCGCTTACCTCAATACGAAAAATTCAATGAAGATGGTCAATTTTTTACCTTAGAGCCAAGTTATGCCACTAGTGGTGAGCCCTTTACCAATATGGGGCGCATTACCGGTATGGGTACCCTTGATGGCCGCAGCGACAGGTTTTATCAAGAATTAGAAATGCTATTTGAGCTGTCGTTGTCTTTCCCTGTTGCGAAAGAGGCCGCCCCTAAAGCTTCTTCGATTTATTACATATCCAAACAAAGGATCATGTCGTCATTTCCGTGGACCAATGACGAGTACCGTTTTCGAGAAGAGCTGCTTAATAAAAAACAATTCCAACTTGCTACTCCTGCCATGAATCCGCAGCGCAGTGTTTTTTGGCGTGAAGCTTATGTAGATTTAGCCGATCAAGGTTTGTTAACCACCCTAGGTCTGCCAGTATATCTTGAAGATGAGTTTATTGGTTCAATCAATTTAGACATGACTTTGGCATCGTTAGCTAAGCAAATGCGGATGTATTTTAAAATGCCGGGTACAGTGATTTTGCTGGATCAATATAACAATATATTGTCCCACAGTGATTTTGAAGCCAGCGATATGAACCGGGTTTATCATATCAGTCAGCGCATTCCGTCAGAGCTGCATTCTTTGCCTGAATCTGAAATGTTCGATGCCCATGATGGCATACTGCGCAACGGCTACTATATTCACTCAGTCGCGCTGCAAAACCCGCCATGGCGCTTGCTATATCTGCAAGATGAAGACCTGTTATTCCAAGACGCTTGGGATAAGTTAAAAGTGAGTTTCTTACTGGTGGTTTTCGCCTTGTCAGTGCTGGTGACCATTGTTCACTGGCAAACTCGCCGCTCATTCGTTAACCCTGCCTCACGTTTATTGACCCATTTGGAAGAGTGTTCTCGCGAGCCTAAATCGCCACCTGAAAAAATCACTGAAGGTTGGGAGCCGTGGTTCTTGCTGGTGAGTCGTATTTTTGAAGAGAACAAACAATATACCGGTCATCTAGCCGAGCAAAATAAACGTCTGGATAACTTAGTCGCAAGGCGCACCCAACGTTTGCGCGATACTACTGAGCGCCGAGAACGTGAGTTTGCACTATTACGCTCATTGATTGACTCAATCCCAGAGGCGATTGTTTACAAAGATAAAGAAGGTAAGTATTTAGGCTGTAATAAATCGGCTGAGTACATGCTGGGCTGCAAAGAAAGTGACATGATCGGGCAATTGTCCCTTGATACCAGTTACGATCAAGGCGTGCGTAGCCGCGAAGAAGATCAAAAAGTATTAACCGAACGCTCACTGATGCGTTATCAAGAAAAAGCCGATATTGGTGGTAAAACGGTACTGCTCGATACCTTAAAACTGCCATTTTATAACCGCCGCGGCGAGTTATTAGGGCTTATTTCAGTATGGCGTGATGTCACCCGTGAATATGAATCGGCTGAGCAATTACGATTATCTGAAGAGCGTTACCATTTAGCCATGGATGCAGTAGAAGATGGCTTGTGGGATTGGTATTTAGATTCAGAGCAGCTGATTTGTAACCCCGCATTTTATTCAATGCTAGGTTATAAGCCGAACGAATTTCCAGCGCTTATTTCAGCAACGGATGCACTTATTCACCCAGACGATCGCATGCGAGTCGAAGAGTATCGAAGTGCATATGCGCTAAAGCCCAAAGGAACCTATGAGATTGAATACCGTATGCGCTCTAAATCTGGAAAGTATCATTGGGTGCTGTCTCGGGGCCGAGCAGTGGAGTTTGCTGCCGATGGTCAGTCTAAGCGAATGCTGGGTACGCATAAAGATATTACCCGCCAAAAGAGTAACGAAGTGGCCTTGCTTGAAGCTAAGCAAGATGCTGAGTTAGCCAACATGTATAAGAGTGAATTCTTGGCCAATATGAGCCATGAAATTCGTACTCCGATGAATGCCATTATCGGCATGTTGCAATTGGCGCTGCGAACTCAGTTAACCGCTCAGCAAAAAGATTATTTAAATAAAGCGGGATTCTCTGCTCAGTCATTACTGCGCATTATTAATGATATTTTGGATTTCTCTAAAATTGAAGCGGGTAAATTAGAGCTTGAAAGGGTGTCATTCCCACTGGATAAAGTGCTTGATCATGTCATTGATATGAATGCCCAAAAGGCTCAAGAAAAAGGCGTTGAGTTACTACTATATGCCCCGGTTACCGCTGGGCTAATTCTCAGTGGTGACCCTCTGCGTTTAGGGCAAATTTTAGTTAACTTATTATCTAACGCGGTTAAATTTACTCAAAATGGTGAGATTGAACTGGGCTGTGAAGATGTAGGCGAGCGAGATCACCGTATTACCCTTAAGTTTTGGGTACGCGATACCGGTATTGGTATTAGCCAAGAGCAACAAGCGAACTTGTTTGATGCCTTCTCCCAAGCTGATGGTTCTACCACTCGAAAATATGGTGGTACCGGATTAGGCCTGTCTATTAGTAAGCATTTAGTCTCGCTGATGGGCGGCACCATGGCCGTTGAATCAGAGCTCAATCAAGGGAGTACTTTCAGCTTTACCATTAGTTTTGAAATTGCTGAAGAAAATGTGGTTGAGCCATTGGTGGTGCCAAAGCAGTTAAATAACTTAACTACCTTAGTGGTGGATGATAACCCAAGTGCTTTGCAGATATATTCCACCTTGATGCGCGACTTTAGCTTTGGGGTGAAAACCGCGCAAAGTGGTGCACAGGCACTAGATGTTTTAGCCCACAGCCCAATAGATTTATTATTGCTTGATTGGATGATGCCTGAAATGGGCGGCGGCGATGTGATTAATATCATTGATGAAATGGTTGCTGATGGGCGGATTAAAAAGCGTCCGGTGATTATTTTAATGACCGCTTATAGTGCTGAGCCGTTAGAGGCCGAGTTTGATGTCAGTCGTGTGTTTGCTGTTTTGCAAAAGCCTTTTAAAGCATCAGCCTTGTTTGATGAGATTATTGGCGCCTTTGCCGCTGAGCCTCAATTGAATGTAGCGCCTGTGGTTGAAGAGGATTCCGAAGCTGCCAAACAAACCGGATTAGTCTTGCTGGTTGAAGATAACTTTATTAATCAGCAGGTAGCCACCGAGCTACTTAAAAGCGCCGGTTATGAAGTTGAAGTGGCTGATAATGGTCAAATAGCACTAGATATGATCGATACTCGTCCGTTTGATGCCGTATTGATGGATATTCAAATGCCGGTCATGGATGGCTTGACTGCTGCCAGAGAATTACGTAAGCGTTACACTACAGAGCAAATGCCGATTATTGCCATGACGGCCCACGCCATGTCTGGTGACAGAGAGAAAAGTATTCAAGCGGGCATGAATGCCCATATCACCAAGCCGATAGTATTAAATGAATTGTTTGATACCTTAGAGCATTGGATTGACTATAAAAATCAGCAGCAAAAATAACAACAATAATGGCGTCAGTTAAGTCGCCAATAATAACAATTAACCTGAGCACAACAACAAGGGAGAGTGTTGAATGGATCGTAAAAGTATGGCGCTTGCTTCAGTCATGGCATTAACGCCAGTACTCATGGCAACCCCAATTATGACTTACGCTGCGACCTCAGCGGCGCAGAAAGTGATAAAGCAAAGTGACAAAGCCCAAGGGTTTATCAACTTTTATTTCCAAAATAGCTCTGGGGAATTGTTTTTAGAAGCAAACCGACTCAATGAGCCCTTTTTACTGATCAGCAGTTTACCCCATGGCGTTGGTTCTAATGATATAGGCCTAGACCGAGGCCAACTCGGGCAAACACGCATGGTGCAATTTGAGCGCCACGGTCCTTATATTCTGCTTAAACAGTTAAATACCTTTTATCGGGCATCAAGCGATAACCCAGCGGAACAGCTAGCGGTCAAAGAGGCGTTTGCTGAATCGGTATTATGGCGCGGTAAAGTGGTCGAAGGTAAAACGCCGCTAGTTGCGGTTAATGATCTAATGATTAATGATTTACATGGGGTTTCTCAGCGTTTAGCTGACACTAAGCAAGGCAGTTATACCTTGGATAAATCCCGCTCAGTTATCTTACCCCAAGGAGTTAAGTCATTTGAGCAAAATGCCGATGTCGATGTTTTACTGACTTTCAATAGCGCTAAAGCTGGCGAATTTGTTAAGCAGGTGACTCCAGATGGCAAGTTTGTTTCAGTGCGAATGCGCTACTCTTTTGTGGCCTTGCCAGAAGCGGGTTATCAGCCCCGCGCTTATCAGCCGATGAGTGGTTATTTATCAGATGAGTATTTTGATTACTCTGCGCCTATCGACTCGCCAGTAAGCAAACAATATCTTTTACGTCATCGACTTGAAAAAGTCACCCCAGGAATTGCTCCTAGTGAAGTGGTTAAACCGATTACTTATTATCTTGATCCTGGCGTGCCAGAGCCTATTCGCTCAGCATTACTCGATGGTGGCCGCTGGTGGGAAGAAGCCTTTAATGAAGCAGGCTTTATTAATGGTTTTAAGCTGGAGATATTACCAGAAGATGCCGACCCACAAGATATTCGTTATAACATGATCCAATGGGTGCATCGTGCGACTCGCGGCTGGTCTTATGGCGCGTCAATTAAAGATCCGCGCACCGGTGAGATCATTAAAGGCCATGTCACCCTTGGGAGTTTGCGGGTTAAACAAGACCACCTTATTGCTCGCGGTTTAACCGCAGGTTGGCAAGACCGAGATGCCGCTGCTGAGGCATCAATGGCCTTAGCATTGGCGCGTATACGCCAATTGTCAGCTCACGAGATTGGCCATACCTTGGGGCTAGATCATAACTTTGCCGCCTCAACCAATGACAATGCTTCGGTGATGGATTATCCCCATCCCAACATTACCCTTAAAGGGGAGCAAGTTGATATTTCAGCGCCATACGTTGAAGGCATTGGTGAGTGGGACAAGTTTACTATTGCTTACGGCTATGGCGATAAAGCTAATGCTGACGAGCTAGTGAAACAAGCCAGAACAGCAGGATTGCGTTACATTGGTGAAGCAGATTCCCGCTCAGCATCAGCAAGCCATGCCTATGCAAGTTTATGGGATAACGGTAACTCTGCAGCAGCAGAACTAACACGATTAGAGCAAGTGCGCCGCAAGGCAATTGAGCAGTTTAATGCCAATGCCTTACTGCAAGAGCAGCCACTAGGTGAACTTGCCGATGTGTTTGTGCCAATTTACTTACTGACCCGTTTTCAAGTGGATGCCGCAGCGAAGTGGATTGGTGGCAGTGATTATAGCTATCAGCAGCATGGCTCAGCTGAGCGCTGGCATTATTTATCGCCCAAGTTACAAACTGAAGCCTTAAGCTCTTTATTAGCGCTACTATCGGCTGAAAGCTTAGCAGTACCGACTGAAGTCACTGAGTTATTAGTGCCTAAAGCTGGTAATTACCGCAAAACCCGAGAAAGCTTTGATTCTGGCATTGGGGTGTTAACCGACCCCATAGGAATGGCAGAGGTGATGAGCCGCCATGTGGTAAGCCGAATATTAGTTCCAGAAAGATTAAACCGTGTCAATCAAGGCTTTATGGGTGATTCAGAGCAGTTATCTGTGGTGAGTCTCATCGATAAGTTATTGGCGAAAACGCTTTTTCAAGATTTACAGCGTGGGCAGTTGTTAGCTGTGCAGATGCGTGTCAATACCGTGGTATTAGATGAGTTACTATCTAGCTACCATAACGACAACACCTCAGCTGAAGTAAAAGCGCAATTGTTAGCGCGCTTAACGTATGCCGAGAAGCAATTAAAGCGCCGTAGCAATCGCGCCAGTAATTATCAAGCTGCCCATTTTGAATGGTTATTGCAAGGTTTAGCCAAAGGGCTTGAGTCAGCGGAGTATCGCTTTATTGCCAAACCTCTAATGATGCCACCGGGTTCGCCAATTTAGTTTTTTGCTATGAACTGCTCGTTATAAGTGCGTGGCTAAAAATGCCCTGTTAAGCCGGTATGCTCGGACTAACAGGGCTTTTTATTGGCAGTAATTTAGCCGATGAGATGACATCTGCAGATAATCACTCTGCTATTTGCTTTGGATTTTTAGGGTAAAAATGATCCGCTTTATGATCAATATGGGAAAACTGACGGGTATTTTTATAAGGCAGTTTCATAAAACCTGAGACCCCATGGCCTTGAATCTTACTGGCATGAAATAAGATTCTATCCAGAGAAGCTCTAAAAGCTGCTTGTTTTCTCGGGTTTAATAAGCGCAAATAACTGTGTATTTTTAGATGGTTAGGTAAGGCTTCAAAAATAATACAGCCGGTATGATGAATTTGGTTTATCCAACCAAGTTCTGTCATGATCTCGGTGGGCAGCTCAAGGTTCTCTTCAGGATCTTTACCATCTTCAAAGTAAGAATGTAGCCGCGAACGGCCTTCTGATGCGGGCACATCACCCACTTCAAAACTTAATTGCGCATCGTTGACCATTTTATATGGCTCAGATGGATTGTTTCGCTCTAAATGTAAGGTGTCTTTAGCGTTAAAAAAGCAGGCTTTAAATACCCCGATACGTCGAATGCCGCGGGCTAAGGTCACCATATTATTGACCGCTTGGATTAACACTTCCTTAGTGTCGGGGTCATAAATAGCAAGGTTAGAGTCGATATAGACGCCGCTTTTACGCCAATGAATGGCAAGGCCTCCCACAATCGGGTATTGGGCTAATTTACCCACTGCGGCAATAAAGCCTTTTTCAGTGTCACCCATGCCCGCAAGAAAATTACGGTAATATTTTTCTAATTGAATATCATCCATCTTCGTAATGGGGTCTTGGGTGTTATGTTCCTTTAAAAATGATTTTCTGGAACTGTAACTCACGGTTTCGACTTGTTTTTGCTTTGGTAAAACCCACAGTGGTATATCTTCAATTAACGGCTGAGCCCCAAGGTGTGGCAAGTGCATACGGTGATTGTGGCGCATGCTCTTTAAAAAATAATCACCGGCTAAATTACGTCTGCTGGGGTCATCGCTAAGCATGCCATCTAAAGTGCGGGCCAGCTCAATGGGTAAACCTAAACTACTGGCGGTGATCACTTTACTGCCAAAGCGGCTAATTTGCCCTGATGCCAGTGCGTATAAGGTGGCTGCCACCCCTTGCTCATCAAATCTTGGACTGGATAACGCCCCATTAAGCTGATCTTCACCGATAAAGTACACATCGCCCATTCTGGCGTTGGTGTGTTGTTGATCGCTCGACATCAAGGACATCACATTGTCTTCAACCGAGTTATTATGCTCATCACGTTGGGCAAACACCGCCGAGCCCCAATCAATGAGTGATAAATGGTCGTTTTCAATGTCATACACTAAATTTGATGGCTTAATATCGCCATGGACTAAGCATTTACCTGTGCGCAGGTAGTACAATAAATTGGCCAATTGCCGTGCAATGCTGATGATCATGGCTATGGGTAACGTCCCCATTCGGTGACAGATTTTATCGAGATCTTCACCTTTGGCTCGCTCCATGACCATAATGCCTTGCTTGCCGACCCGCTCAAATTTGATGGCGTTAGGGACATTAGGGTGCACTAATTGACTGAGCATGAAGGCTTCTTCTTCAAGTCTATCTTGCACGCTTCGTGGCAGGGTAATGCGGGAAAACTTAAACACATGGGATTGGCTAATATCATTGATACCCGCAAACACAAAGCCATAGGCACCTTTGCCGATAAACTCGATATCATGATAACCAAGCTTGCTTAGTTGCTGTTTACATAAACGGATCCAGGCTCGATGCTTACGGGCATCTTCAGCCTTGAGCAGGTAAACTGATTGCTCTTCATTGATATAAAAATGCTGTAACTGCGGTGTTTGCAAAATTAACTTCCTATGTACCAAGGTGCCTGTTGAGTGTATTGGTATTGGCTTATCTCATAAACTCATATTTACACATTGCTGGCAAGCTATTGGATTGATTGAGCCGATTTTTTTTCTGTTTTAGCCTTTATAAAGCAAATTAACCTCACCTAGATCTCAAACCGACCTATCGTAAAAATTAGCTGTTGTAAACTTTGACGTGAGTCAAATTGTTTTGTGCGTTAGATAGGTAGTATTTAAGTAAGTAAAAATATTCGGTTTAATCAAGGAGTGCTTATGCCTACCATTAACAAAGCGGATTTAATTTCACTATTTCCTTTTCCACGGCAACGTATTTTACAGTCGATGGAAGTTACTCACTGTCCACATGCGGTGTTTTATAATGCCAGTGATGAGCAATGTACTACTTGTCATCAGGGCGAAGAGTGCATTTGGATGAATCATAATGATGAACTGGTGGCCCTTGAGAAAAAATCAGTGGAAGATCTGAAACAACAGTTGTTGATTGCGGTGGACTTTATTGACTCGAATTTGAGCCCACATCATTTATCACGTCGTAATTGTCAATGTGATAACTGCAAGTGGCTTAAAAAAGTTCAGCATGTGCTTCAAGGTAAAGCTGAACAAGAGTAGCAGACATTGCCATTACTGTTGCTTTATAGCTTAGGTTTAGTCAATCAAAGTTGTCGTTTGTCGGGTTCAAACTGTGGTTTACGGGTTTAAGCTTTTTAGTGTTGCATCTCACTTTTAGAGTGATTAGAGTTAGACGCATTATTTACTGACTTGAGTTTATCTACATGGAAGCGAGTTTTTGGCATGAGAAGTGGCAGTTACAACAAATCGGTTTTCATCAGCCGCAAGTGAATCCATTTTTAGTAAAGTATTGGTCTACACTTGCCGTCGATAACAGCGCAGAGGTGTTTGTACCTTTATGTGGCAAGTCATTAGACATGTGTTACCTTGCAGAGCAAGGCCATGATGTTGTTGGCTGTGAGCTAAGCCAAACCGCTGTTGAGGACTTTTTTAGCGACAATAATTTGCCTGTGAGCATGACTTCGCAAGCTGAGCATCAATTTTTTTGTGCTGATCAAGTAACCCTTATTCAAGGTGATATTTTTACCCTACCATTAACGGCGACAAAGTCGATTCAGGCTTTTTACGATCGCGCCGCCTTAATTGCTTGGCCAGAGCAAATGCGCCAGCAATATGCACAACAGCTTGCCAAGTTAATTCCGGCTAAAGTTAAAGGGTTATTGATTACCTTAGATTACCCACAAGCCGAGCTTAATGGCCCGCCATTTGCGGTGAGCCCGCAGTGGATTGAACAATACCTGGCGCCATATTTCGAGATTGAATTACTCGAGTGTGCTGATGTATTAGCGGAAAACCCACGCTTTATTAATAAGAATGTTTCTTGGCTAAATGAAGCGGCTTATTTGTTAACCCGCAAATCATCATAAACTTTTCTCTATTGTTTTAGTGAGCTGCAGACAATAAAAAAGCGACCATCAGGTCGCTTTTCAGTTGTAGACTAACTCGTTGTTAGAAGTCGTAACGCATACCTACACTGAAGACATTATCGTCTTTTAGATCAGTCTTAGTATTAACCACTGTGTAATCACCTTCATACATAGCGTAATGAGCAAACACTAAGGTTGATTTAGCAACGCGATAATCAGCACCAATAGTGATATTTTGCACATTGACATCATCAGGCATTACACCGGCAGTATCTTTTGTTAGGTTCTTGTAATAATTGCCAAAACCTGCTTCATCAGCGCCGTATTCTACTTTCAAGTTTACGCCATTTAAGTTGTAAGCTAGGTTAATAAAGTAAGTATTGCCGTCTTGATCTGAATTAGTCACACTTTCTGAGTTTTGGAATAAACCACCAATTTTAAAATCGCCGGCTTTAAATTGTGCTACTGCGCGGTATGCATCAATACCACCAATGGCTTTGTTATAAGCACCAGCAACATAGTAATTGTGTTTTTTAAGGCCTTTGTCACCAAAGGTCACGCTTAAGGCATATTGAGAGTCATCAGAGGCTTGATTATCTTCCATTAAATAAGTGGCATTAATGGTAAACATGTCAGCAATCAGCGGTGAATAGTACCAAAAACCATCGGCACTACGGGTTTGGCCGCCAACTAAACGATCCATATCGGCATTGGTGTTACCAAAAATATCCACACCACCTTCAGCAGCTTTAAATACGGTATCGTTACGGCCGACTAGCACTGAGCCGCCTTCAGTTTTAATTCCTAAGTAGGTGTTACGCGCTTTGAAAACATCACCTTTGCCAGACGTGTTCTCTACCTGAAATTCCATTTGGTATAGCACTTCAACGCCATCAGTAATTTTTTCACTGCCCTTCACACCCAATAGCGAGAAGTTATTTTCAATGTAAGTGCCACTTTCACCTAGGGTTACACCGTTAGTGCCGCCTTGCAGGGTTGCGCCGGTTTCGGAGTTGGTGATAGATAAATCTAAGCGACCGTAAAAATCAGGACCGTCGGCTAGCGCAGCGAACGAAGTGAGGGTTAAAACCGATACAACTGATGCAGATAATAATGTCTTTTTCATCTTTCATACTCCCTTTAGAACATGATGTTCTATCCCCATTTATATGGGATTGTTTTAGTGGTATTTTTCGCAGAACACTCTGCGTAACAAACTTGTTGCAATATTTACAGGTTTATCGTTAAAAAGTTGTGGCCTAGATCAAGTTTTTTGTTTTGAGGTGAAATTGGTGTGTAAAAGATGTGATAAATGCTGTGTATTTGGGTTTTGGTTAACACTTTTATAGCGTTATACCTATTTAGAGAGGTTCACATCTAATTAAAAATGCGCTAGCCCAGTAATTTATGAGATCTACATCAGGTTTAGGGATTGCTTAAGTGGGAGCTTTGAAGTGTTGTTATTGCAGTTTTTTTAGCTATTAGGTCATTAAAATCAACCTCTAATGACTAAAACAAAAAAAACGGCCTAAATAGACCGTTTTTAATCATCATATCGGTAGATAAATTAACGCTTAAAAACGATGATTAAGCCGTTAATAAGTCGCTGTGATGAGTTAGAAATCGTAGCGTAAACCCACAGTCACGATATCGTCATTTAAGCTTTGGCTAGTTTGGTTTAGTACCATGTCGCCATCATACTTAGTGTAGTGACCATATACTAAGGTACTTGGGCTAACGCGGTAATCTGCACCAACACTGAACTGGTTGATTTCGAAATCGCTCATGTTTTCAAGGTTGTCAGCGCCAACTAAACGACTTGCATATTTACCTAAACCTGAATCATCGTAGCTATAGCCTGCTTTAATTTTCACGTTGCCTAATAAATAAGCTAGGTTTACTGAGTAACTGTCACCTTCTAGATGCGCTAACTCAGCTTTTTGGCTTTCACTGTTTTGGTATAAACCACCTACAATGAAGTTACCAATTTTACCTTGTACAACAGCACGATATGCTTCGATATCGCTGATACCATCTTGGTAAGCGGCTGCAGCATAGAAGTTATGGGTTTTAAATGCTTTATCACCGATGGTGGCACTTAATGCATACATAGAGCTGCTTTGTGAGTCGTGGTTATCATCAACTAGGTAAGTCGCATTTAGCGTTAGCATGTCAGCAATTTTTGGTGAGTAGTAGCTAACACCATCAGCTTCACGGTTTTGACCAGCAAATAATAAATCGATGTCTGAGTTGGTGTTACCGAATAAATCAAATCCACCTTCTGCTGCTTTGAACACAGTGTCGTTACGACCCACTAATGCAGTACCTGCAACTGTTTTAATACCTAAAAAGCTGTTACGAGCAGCAAAAGTATTACCAGAGTTATCAAAGTTAGAAACGCCGAACTCCATTTGATATAAGATTTCTACGTCATCACTGATTTTTTCAGAACCTTTAACACCTAACCATGAAAAGTTATTTTCAAGGACAGTGCCATCTTTTTGGTTTTGAGTTGCAATACCTTCACTAGAGTTAGTGATTGCAAGATCGGCGCGGCCATAAAAATTTGGGCCATCAGCTAGAGCAGTAAAAGAGGTCATTGCAGTGCAAGATAAAATAGCTGCAGTGATCAGGTTTTTTTTCATCATCTTAATCTTCCTTTGGTAAGGGATTGATTTTTATCAGCTATGCTTGCTGATATTGATAGAAAATAACGACTGGGTTATCAACCTTATCGTTATTCATAGTAATTCCTGTTCTGTGGAGGATATTGCCACAAAAAGTTCATACCAAAGTGTGATCTATGTCACTTTAGGTTGGATTTAATTTATATGTATCATTATGATTTACAATGACTTAAATCGTAGTTAACAGTTTTATTGGTGCGGTTAACTGGCTTTCTTTGTTTTTGCTGCATGTTGCGGGTTTAGGTAATAGGTGTTTCAGTGTGTAACTAGGGTTTAACTAAGGTTTAATTGAGGAATACATTCAGATCTGCGTTGATTTCGTATAAAATACCGCCCCCACATTGAGAGTTTAAAGAGCAATACATGTTGTCTGAATCATACTTAAATCGTTTTGGTGGTATAGGTCGACTATACGGTCAAGCGGCATTGGAAAACTTTGCTAATGCACATGTCGTGATCATCGGTATTGGTGGGGTAGGGACTTGGGTCGCTGAATCGCTGGCTCGAAGTGGTATAGGGCAAATAACACTGATTGATTTAGATGACATATGTGTCACTAATACCAATCGTCAATCTCACGCAATTGCATCCACCATCGGCCAGTCCAAAGTTGAAGTAATGGCGCAGCGAATTATTGAAATTAATCCTGAGTGCGTGGTGAATGAAGTCGAAGACTTTATCACTGTCGATAATTTGGCGGAGCATCTGGGTAGTAAAGCCAGTCCGTTAGCGATTGATTATGTGGTTGACTGTATTGATGCCGTCAAACAAAAAGCGGCGTTAATTGCATGGTGTAAAAGAAATAAGCTGAAAATTGTCACCGTAGGTGGCGCGGGAGGTCAAACCGATCCCACTCAAATTCAGTTAACCGATTTAGCTAAAACTTATCAAGACCCATTATTAGCGAAAGTCAGAAACATTTTGCGTAGAGAATATAACTTTTCAAAAAATGTTGCCCGCAGGTTTGCCGTTGACGCAGTGTTTTCAACGCAACAACTGGTATATCCTCAAAATGATGGTAGCGTCTGCAGTACTAAAAATAGCGCCGATGGCAGTATGAGAATGGATTGTGCGTCAGGCTTTGGCGCAGTGACTATGGTTACTGGCACTTTTGGTTTTATTGCTGCAAGTCGAGTATTAGCCAAATTGGCAGCCAAATAATGTATACAGAATGCCAATATTTTTAAGCTTAACGTTTAGCTTATCAATCTCATTTAACCTATAGCTTAGTTTCGATCTTCATGGCGCATTAAACAGCTTATTTGATGCGCCTAACTGCCGTTGTTTGCTCTTCCCTCTAAATAAGTCATTGCGTTAACTGCTTTTATTCATTTCTCATTTTATTGGCATTGAAATTGCTTTACTAAGTCTAGATTCAAAAATCTGACACTGTGGATAGCATGATGATGAAAATGAAATTAAAGGCTGTAAATTTAGTGAATATCAAACGCGTTTTAGTCAGCACTATGCTGTGGTTAGTGATCGCTTGTGCGGTATTATTAGTTGCACCTCAGCACGTGCTTGAGACGCTTTCTTTGTCGGCTCTGGTGTCAGATTATGGCCATTTTATTGGCTTAGGGCTCATTGTTGGTGCCGCTTTTTTCTTAAGCCAATTATTCACCTTTGTGGTTGACGAGTCGATTGGGATTTTAAAAGAAAAACGCGCTGTTGAAACCATAGAAGCCAAAGTTAAGTTACTCGATCCCGCTGAGCGAGCGTTACTGCGAGAGTTCTTTTTACAGGGAGCGACAATTTTGGCGCTACCGCAAAACGAATTGGCAGTTAAAGGTCTAGTGGACAGTAATATTTTAGAGTTAGTGGGTAATGAGCGTCACTATGCGATTCAAGGACCGACTGCTGAGTATAAAATTTCAATGAAAGCGCGTTTGTATTTAAATCGTGAAGTATTGAGATTACCCGCAGGCGAGCCAAGTAAGGAAGAGCTTAATCACCTTATTAAAGCGCGACCACAGTTTGTAAATGGTCTAGTGCAATCTAGAAAGCATGCCGCGTAATCTAAAAATTAGGTTTAATAAACATAAAAATGGGGGCGAAAGCCCCCTAAAGAAACAAATAACAAATAACAAAAATTATAGAAGGAGGGTAGTAACTATTCCTTAGGAGCAGATTTCACAATAAACATCCACATCATGTAAGACATGATCCCCATGGTGCAGAAGATAACAATCATTGACAGCAATCCGATTGCGTTACCAAACATTAAATCTAACCAAAAAGCCATAATCATTATCCTTTCATTGTAAAACTAGCTTTAACATACTATTTTCAATTTTTAACATTTATGATCTTGATCAATAAAGTCAGCGCTTTTTAATGGGGAAGATTTATTAATGTCGATTAGCGCAAATTTACTCTACTTGAATGAGATTTAAGCTATTGAGATTGATTTGATCATTTTGCTTATGAAAGGGCTTGCCATTGTCATTGGCCTAGGTATAATTCCGTCACTCAATTGAGCCAAGCTTGATTGACTACAATATGATGCCAGCGTGATGAAATTGGTATACATGGGGGATTCAAAATCCCCTGTCGAAAGACGTGTCGGTTCGAGTCCGACCGCTGGTACCATCTCCTCTTTGAGGATAAAACCGACGTAAGTCGGTTTTTTTGTGCTTGAAATTTACCAAGCCAGGTTTAATTTCCTAATAGTAATTGTGTTGATTTCGTTCATTTCGTTCATTTCGTTCATTTCGTTCATTTCGTTCATTTCGTTCATTTCGTTCATTGCGTTCATTGCTTTGTTGTATGAGACACAATTACCCGCTAAAGCGCTAGCTTCGAAAGCTAAATATCATAGTGTTGTAGCCCATAGCTCCATTTTTTTAACGCGGCCTCCAACTCTTTAAGTTTATAAGGTTTGTGTAAAATGTCATTCATGCCTGATTCAACGCACTCAGCGACTTCAGTGGATGTTGTGCCAGCCGTTAGTGCAATTATCGGTTTAGTATAACCCTGTTTACGTAAGTACTTTGTTGTTTGAAATCCATCTAAAATGGGCATACGGCAATCCATTAAAATGATATCAAATTCATTATTTTTTAAGACTTCAAGGGCTAGTTCTCCATTATCAGCGAACTGATAGTTAATGCTAAATTTATCTAGCATCATCCCTAAAATAACTTGATTGGTCTTGATGTCTTCTACGGCTAAAATGCGTAGATGATTGATACTGTGAGTATTCCTGTTTACCTCAATAACACTTTGGTTATTTTCTACGGCAAGTTCAAGGGGAAGCTTAACGGTAAACTCTGTCCCTTTATCAAGGGTACTGACGAAGCTGACCTCACCATTCATCAATTCAATCAACTGCTTACAAATGGATAGCCCTAAACCTGTTCCTTCAAACTTTCTTTGGCTAGAGTTATCGACTTGGGTGAAGGGCTCAAATAAGCTTGCTTGCTTATTTTGGGGGATGCCGCAGCCAGTGTCAGAGATAATAAAAATCAATGACGTGTCTTGCCATGATGTGTGTAGATGAATCGATCCTTGATTGGTAAATTTAACTGAATTGCCGATTAGGTTAATTAGGATTTGTTTAATCCTGTCTGCATCCCCAAGCAGGGTGGTAGGTATTGATTGGTCATTTTCGCAACTGAATGTCAGTCCCTTGGCTTTGATTTTCTCAGTAAAAATTTGTTCTATGGTATCAATTAGGGTTTGCGGGCTGAAAGTGGCTAATTTCAACTCAAGCATACCAGCGTTCATTTTGCTGATATCAAGTAAGTCATTAATAATAACTCGAAGCATTTCTCCCGCTTGATGTACGCTCATGAGTAATTTTTTTTGGTAGCTGGTAATGGAGGTGTCCTCCATGAGCTCCGCTGCCCCAAGTAAGCCATTTAAGGGGGTTCTTAATTCATGGTTAATCATTGCCACAAAGTCACGGGTCGACTTTTCAGAGTGTTCCGCTCTTATTTTTTCCTTAATGGTTTTGTTAAGTAATAATTGGCGCTGAAAAGAGGCACTTATCATATCGGCAATTAAACAGTACTGTTTTTCAATCACGCGATGCCAGCTTTCTTGAGGGCTGGTACGGAAAATAAAATGTAATCGGCCCACTTTTTTAGGTCCAAATTGCAGATATACTACTAGCTCGGTTTTATCTTGATTCCATTGGAAGTTATTTTTCGGGGTTGGAAACTCATCAAAGGTGGTTGCTTCACCGGATTGTAAGTGTTCATTTTCTAATATATCCAAGCTGGAAGACAGCCGGATTGCTTTAATACTGGCAGTATCCATCAGATCTTCAAGTAATTGTTGGATCACCTGCTCACTGGGAGGGACTTGTAATAACTGCGAGTTATAATGTGACAGGGTGGATTCTAATTTATTGATGAAGATCAGCAGTTGTTCATCTTGTTCAGCTTGTTTTTTTGCAACAACTAAAGAGTCTTCCACAAGTAATTTTGCGAAATACAGTTCGGTACTTTTTTCTTCCAATAGCGATTCAGCTGCTTTGCGAATTTTAGTTTCTCGTTGAATCTTTTTCTTAAGCAGTTCTATTGTTTTTTCACTATCCATTTATAAAGCCTAAACTTTGGTCAATGTAAAGCGAACCTGAGAACCGTCCGCTTGAATCGGTTTCATTTGGATATCAATTTTTTCATTATAATATTCAGCGCAGCCTTCAATGAGGCCAAAACAAACATGAGAAAAACAACGGGCAGAAATATAATCTAACACCATGTCATATTCACTGCTTGAAATAAGGTCAAACTTGGGTGGCTTTGCATCGCCGTAAAGCTTTTTAACTTCAAGATGAATATATTCTTCGACTTGGGTAATAAATTGAAAAGTCGAGCTCGAGTTAATTTTAAGCTCTGGCATACTGTCTAGTAAATTAGTGAATACTGATTTACCATATACAGCCTGTAATTCTTCAATACTGATACCTGTTATTTTACTCAAAGAGATAATCAGTTTTACTAAATCCTTATGATCGTAGGTGCCAGCGGAGGTATACACTCCTTCATCTGCATTTTCATCAAGTATTTTTTGGCATACTTCTAAACCAAATGTGGTTTCAACAAGTTCTAAAAACTCAGAAAAAATAATACCCTTCATAATCATCCTTAATTAATGTCTTTGTATTGAGTATAGGCATAAAATGACATTACTCTGCAGTTAATCGCAGTTTTTTAGATAAACAGGAATGTTGTAAAACTATTCTGATACTCGGGCGAACTGATTTCGTCAGCGATGAAACTTAGCAAGGTTAGTTATTATTGGGGTGATTGCTCAGACAAGCTCTGAGTCTTTAATCCTTTCAATCGTGACCTATGTGGAATGGATGCGATCGCGTAAATAAAGTTGAATAATAGTGTTCTTATTTTCAGCTAATGAAAAAGGATGCCAAGGCATCCTTATTTGTTTCATCGGCTATAGAGACTTTAAATTGGCGTTAAGCTTAGAACTTATAATCAATAGCCAAATACACTTGCTGTGTATCATTTAATGAGTAGCTGGCACTATTCGCCCCGTTAGATGCGTTTACATCATAATCTTGTTTTAAATAGCGGTAACCCACTTCAGTAGACCAGCTGTTATTAATGTTATACATCAAACCTGCTTGACCGCCCCATACAAAGGTATTTTTAGAGTCAAAGCCACTGTCTTTAATCCCGTTATGCGTCATACCTGCAGTTGCACCAACAAACCAGTTCATTTTATTACTGTCACCTAAGCCAACAAGGTAATCATATGATAATAAAAAGGTTTGTTGTCTTGCTATATCATCAGAGTTATAGCCGTAGGTGGCGTATATACGGTTGTTATCATTGAGGTAGTTACCCACTCTAAATTGGTAGCTTATATCTTCTTCTATATTTCTCTGATTACTTTCTGCACTAGGTTTCATTTTATAGGTATCTTGCTGATAACCTGCTGCGCCACCCACAAACCAATCTGATGCCATAGCAGGAACTGACATTACTGATGAGATTAAACCCGCTAGAACAAGATGCTTCGTTTTCATTTTTTACTCCAAGTGTAAATAATCACTATTAATAATTTCTCACAGTGTTTTTTTGCTGTTGAGGTCACCATAGTGCGAGCTAGCTGAATCGTTACTGAATAAAATCGTTGCTATTTTCATATCGCTTAGAAGAGTTATGTATTTTTTACCAGGGTAGAACTGGTTTTATCACTGGTTTTTTGCTGGCAATGTTTTGGCTTAAATAGGCTCTGGGAAACTGCAATCGAATTAATTTTTGAATCGAGATGGCATATCACATATGACTTAATTATTGGTAGATCACAAATATGAAAGATAGTTATGGGATTGTATGCGCTTTGTCACTTTATTGTTTTTTAGCCCACTTTTGAGGATGATTTTTCATGTATAACCTTGTATGTGGCTAAGTAAGAAAGATAACTAAAATTTAAGCTATAAATTCAGATAATTGAAACATATTTTGAAATTGTATCGATATGATTTTGTCGATAATTAACGCTGTTGTTGAGTTAGCTAATGGCTTAGTTGTCCCAAGTCAGGTTCGAAAACGATAGGGTTTTGCTAAGGAGATTGGCTAATGTTTTATGTTCACATGTTGTTATTGCTTGCAGTGATCTTTGTGGGGATCCGTCATGGCGGGGTCGCATTTGGGTTATTAGGAGGCTTAGGGGTTTCCGTATTAGCGTTTGCTTTCGGAGTCGCCCCCGGTTCACCGCCTGTCAGCGTGATGTTAATTATTTTAGCGGTTGTCGCGGCATCAGCGACGTTAGAAGCAACTGGTGGCCTGAAATTATTGGTTAAGTATGCTGAAAAACTATTAAGAAAACACCCCAATCAAATTACCTTTTTAGGACCATTATGTACTTATTCATTAACTGTGTTAGTGGGTACGGGTCATTCGGTTTATCCATTATTACCGGTTATTTATGACGTGGCCTATAAAAAAGGTATCCGCCCTGAGCGTCCTTTAGCAATGGCTACCGTGGCATCACAAATGGGCATTACAGCCAGCCCAATTGCCGCAGCCGCCGCAGTGGTTATGGCAACGGCAATGGATAATCATCTTGATATTAGCTTAATCAATGTTTTATCTGTCACTATCCCGGCGACTTTAGTGGGCGTATTAGCAGGTTGTGCTTGGAGCTTAAATCGCGGTAAAGATCTTGATAAAGATGAAGACTTTCAAGCGCGTTTAAAAGATGACGAGTTTAAAAACAACTTAATTGACCCAGAAATTGAAACGGATGATCAAGCCCATACCGATACCATAGCTAAAAGAGGTCTAATGCTGTTTTTAGGCGGTATTTTATCTGTGATCATGTTGGCAATGTTCAGCAAAGAATTACTGCCTGAAGGCGTAAAAATGTCGGTAGCCATTCAGTTTATGATGCTATCCGTTGGCGCCATTATTTTACTGGCAACAAAAGTCTCGCCGCAAAAAATCGTTAGCAGCAATGTGTTTACAGCCGGTATGACGGCGGTGGTGATTATCTTTGGTATCGCATGGTTAAGTGACACCATTATTGGCCACCATAAGAGTTACTTAGTGAGCTCATTGAGTGATTTAGTTAGTGCTTACCCTTGGTCGTTTGCCATTGCGATGTTTATGGCATCAATATTCTTAAAAAGTCAGGCAGCCGTGCTAACCATTATGTTTCCGCTGGGCTTTGCATTAGGCATTCCTGCCCCTGTGCTGATTGGGGTTATTCCAGCCTGTTATGCTTATTTCTTTTTCCCGTTTTATCCAAGTGATTTAGCGGCAATCAGTTTTGACCGCTCTGGTACCACTAATATTGGTAAGTACGTCCTAAATCACAGCTTTATTGTGCCTGGATTTATTGGGGTGAGTACCGCAACAGTATTAGGCTACTTCCTATCAACAGTGGTGATAAACCATTAGTCTATCGCCAGATTAACTGACAAAAATGCCCAGCAATTGCTGGGCATTTTTGTATCGACAATTCAGTGCTTAAGGCTTAACACCGCGAACGATAGGATTTTGCAGGCTTATCAAGGTTTCTGTCGATTGAATTTCATCGATTGATTGAATGCGGTTAATTAACACGTGCTGTAAGCCATCGATTGATTGGCACATCACTTTGACAAAAACACTGTAATTACCCGTGGTGTAATAGGCTTCTACCACTTCTTCAAGGGCATTGAGTTTGGAGATCGCGGCAGGGTAATCGCCGGCACTTTTTAAGTTAATCCCAATAAAACAGCAAACGTCATAACCTAGAGCTTTGGGGTCTACTGTAATGCGCGCGCCAGTGATAATGCCGGCTTGCTTCATTTTTTCCACTCGTACATGAATGGTGCCGGCACTTACTGCAAAACGCTTTGCCAGCTCTGCAAATGGGGTTCTGGCCTCTTGCATTAATGCTTCTAGGATTTGGTTATCTAGCTGGTCACGCTGAAATGGAGTTTCCATAGTAAAATGCCTAATTAAATTATAATTAGACATTAATTTACGGATAAATGTGATAATTGGCTATCAAAAAGTTCTCATGATTAGTTTTTTACTAAGCACTTATCGTCAATTGTGACTGATATTATTGTGTATCTAAGGGCGTTATAAACGGCACTTCAGCATTAAAGGTTAATGGCGTTTGATGGTAAGGATGCTTTATGGTTAATTCAGCAGCGTGCAATAACAGCCTGTTTGATAGACTTTTGGCCCAAGGATCAGCATAAAAGCCATCACCTAAAATTGGGTGGCCAATTGCCATCATATGTACTCTAAGTTGATGGGACCGCCCTGTAATAGGCGTTAGCTTAACCAGTGTTGATTTTTTCCCATAGCTTACCACTTCAACATGGGTTAAAGACGGTTTCCCCACAAGGTGGTCGACTTTCTGTTTTGGTCTATTAGGCCAGTCACAAATTAAGGGATAATCAACTTGCTTAACGGCCGGACTGACATGGCCTGCGACTCTGGCATAGTATGTTTTGGCGGTTTCACGATCGCGAAATTGCCGTTTCAGTTCACGCTCAGCGTTACGCCTTAACGCCACTACAATGACCCCTGAGGTAGCCATATCAAGTCGATGGACAATGTGTGAATTAGGAAAGCGTTCAAGCACTCGGCTATAGATGCTGTCATGATATTGGGCTTGGCGGCCAGGAATAGACAGCAATCCAGATGGCTTATTCAAAACGATAATATCTTTATCTTCATGAATAATATCTAACCAAGGATCGGTTGGGGGAGTATAGATAAAGTCTGCCATGTGTTGCGCCTAGCCTTAATAGAGAATGCGCGGCAAAGATACCTATCCCTTGGCGTGAGTGCAAGTCATCTGAGCCTATTTAAGAGGGTTATAGCTTTTATACAAAACTTGAACTAATGGTTTATTAAAAAGCTTTTATGAAAATGCATTGCCGTTAACGTGCATGATGGTGAATGTCCACACCACAAAGGCTAGCGGAATATGGACTAAGGCATAAAAACCTTGATCTAAGCGCGATAACCCTTGGGCGTTCCAAATTAAAAACACATGACTGAACACCACTAGCGGAAATAACGCCATTAAAGGGTAGAGTGCAAATGGGCTCGCATCAGCAAAAATACTGTGGCTGAGTAAAGCCCAAAAAACCATAAAACTTGTGGTTAAAGGCGGTGTTGCTAATCGATATTGTTCTGGGTAAGGGAACATTTGTTAACCTTAAGTTTGATGTGTTGTAACCCTAGGTTAACCTTTTATTTCCTTTTTGCCATGTATTACTTTTCTATGAACCACTGAATAATGTCTTAAACCCGCAGGGCCATGGGATACGATGACAGATAATAGGATGATAAAAATAGTAATTTCAGGTTTCCAGTTGGCCATAGGGATAAACAGCAGTAATAGCAGTACTTTAAAAATAGTCAGTGCTCCTTTTAGCTGGATAAGCCAGCGCCAATCTCTGATGACTTCCCATGACAATAATGCAAGTCCACTGACCATGGCTAAGATCCAGTAATTGAGCCAAAGTGGTTGCTCTAAGCCAAGAAGAATGCCACCGCCAGCGCCGACTACACCAACAATATGTAATGCTCTCAGGCTGGTTTTTCCTAGACGTTGAATCCAAAATTGAACTTCTGAAACTGCTTGCTGCTGCTTTTTTGACATGTCTATACACATATTCCTGTGAGTAATGTCTCAGCTTAACAAGAAGATCTAAAATGTTCAGCGATCTGTAGCAAAAACTCAATTATTGTTATGCTTTAACCAAACGCTCAATTGCACTGACATAGGTAAAGTCGGGCAATCCATTTTTAATGAGCCAAATAAACAACACAGGAGTTAAGGATGAAAATCGGGTTCTTTAGTGCTAAGCACTACGATATTCAGCATTTTGATGCCATGAATACAGGCTTTAACGCAGAGATTGAATATTTCGATTATCGACTTTGTATGCAAACAGTAAAACTGGCTGATGGTTTTGAAGTGGTTTGTGCTTTTGTCAATGACTCCCTATGTGAAGAGGTATTGGTTGAGCTTGCCAATGGCGGTACTAAGATTATCGCCATGCGCTGTGCAGGCTTTAATAATGTTGATTTAGATGCCGCTAAGCGCTTAGGTATCACAGTGGTTAATGTGCCTGCCTATTCGCCAGAGTCTGTGGCTGAACATACCATTGCCTTAATGTTAACCCTAAACCGTAAAATTCATAAAGCTTACCAACGTACTAGAGACGCGAATTTTGCCTTAACTGGCCTGGTGGGCTTTAATATGCAAGGTAAGACCGTTGGAGTGATTGGCACCGGTAAAATTGGTCTTGCTACCATCAAAATATTGCAAGGCTTTGGCTGTAAAGTGGTGGCTTACGATCCGTACCCTAATCCTGCAGTTGAGGCATTAGGCGTTGAGTATATTGACTTAGAAGCACTCTATCCTCAATGTGATGTAATTAGTTTACATTGTCCATTAACACCTGAAAATCATCACCTGTTATCTGCTAAGACATTTGAAAAAATGAAGCCTGGGGTGATGGTGGTTAATACCAGTCGTGGTGGCTTGCTCAATGCCATTGATGCCATGGAAGCGTTAAAAACCGGTAAAATTGGTTCATTGGCGTTAGATGTTTATGAAAATGAAAAAGAGCTGTTTTTCCAAGATAACTCTAATGAAATTATTCAAGATGATGTCTTTAGAAGGCTTTCTGCTTGCCATAATGTTATTTTTACCGGACATCAGGCGTTCTTAACCGTTGAAGCGCTTAATGCGATTGCCCAAACGACCTTGCAAAATGTCACCGACTTGCTTGATGGTCAGCGCTGCGTAAATGAACTCACCAACTAGTGCCGTTGTCGCTCGAGTTTGTAAAGGATTGAGAAAAATCGACTTAACCCAAGCTTAGGTTACTTAACAAGGAATCAGCAATATGATCATTACCAAAGAAGTCCACGATATTGAAACCCCAACAGGTGATATGCGGACTTATGTATATCGCCCAGATGCCCCTGGGCAATTTGCCAGTATCATATTCTACTCTGAGATTTTTCAACAAACTGCGCCTATTGCCAGAAGTGCAGCCATCTTAGCCGGACATGGTTTTGTGGTGTTAGTGCCAGAAGTGTTTCATGAACTGAATCCGCTAGGCACTGTGCTTGAGTATGACGATGTGGGTAAAGATAAGGGCAATGCTGATAAATTTGCTAAGCCCTTAGAGCAACATGATAGCGATACTCAGGCGATTATCGACTTTGCCCGTAGCCAAGCATATTGCAGCTGTAAAGTGGGCGCGATGGGCGTGTGCATAGGTGGCCATTTGGCTTTTCGTGCAGCGTTAAACCCCGATATCAGCGGTGCTTTTTGCTTATATCCCACAGATATCCATTCAAATACCTTGCCCTGTGAGCCAGAGAACGATTCATTAACTCGCTGTGGTGATATTAATGGTGAGCTGGTATTAGTCTTTGGCAAGCAAGATCCTCATGTATCTAAAGCAGGCCGAAAAGCCATTTATCAAAAGTTAGAGCAGCTTGATACCAACTTTAGCTGGTTAGAGGTGAATGCTCAGCATGCCTTTATGCGTGATGAAGGCGAGCGTTATGATGCGGCATTAGCACTGCAAATGTATTTGCAAGCGGTGAGCTTTTTTCAGCGCACCTTAAAGTAAAACCTTGTTAGGATCAGTAAAAAAATAAGCCCTGAGTGGTACTCAGGGCTTATTAATTCACGACATAATCGCAAATGAATTATGGCTTAAGCCGCTTGTTGATATTGCGCTAATTCAGCAAGGCTTACTTGAGCCACTAGCATGTCATCAAGATAAAAATCGATATGCTCTTCGCCTTTACTGCCAATCAACTCTTGCTTAGAGCCATCTTCATAAGCCAAGGTCATCACCAGAGTGCGCTCATCCTGTTGACTAATTTGTGCACTTGATAGTTTAACTGGCGCCGTTTTAAAGTCGTCGCTAACGTGCTTATTCATTTTAAAAATAGCATCAGTTGGTAAATCAACTACCGCTTCTTTATCTGTTAATGGGTTAGTCCCGGTCCAGAACTCAATGCTGTTAAATACAAAAAGATCAGCTGTAGCTGCTAAACCATAAACTGGCGACAATAATGCGAATAAACCCGCACGACCATAACGGTTGTCGACAGTATCTAAATTTAACTTAGTGACCATTTGGCTTGTGGCCATTTGTCCCATACAGCCAGATAGTTGGCTACAAGTTACGATCATTGCAGCAGTTGCTAAAAACTTCTTTTTCATTTCATCAATCTCTTATTTTTTTATCAGCTGCGGATTATAGGCATTTCTCCCTTGGAGTATGTGATGGCTGTCACGTCAGTGTGTTGGGTTATTTATGGCTAAGTATCTGAAATGTTGAACTAGTTTGTTTACTGTGTGCAGGTTGGCTAACTGTTGCTATTGTTTGGTTGTTTTTAACGATTGGTGAGCTAAATGTTGGGGTTTTAGGGGCAATAAAAACTGCTTAAAAGATCTATTTATGCGGTATAATTTCGCCGAATATCCTGCCTATAAACCATGAGAACTCCATGTCAGAGTACCAGCAGTTACACCATGTCAGTGACGATATCGGCCCCATCTATGTATTAGATGATGGCGATTTTCGCGTGTTATCTTTTGGTGACAATGACGAGCAGAGTAAAATACTGAAAGCGGCGCCCCATATCCCTCAGCATACCTATGTTCAGGCCATGCTAGCGGTACTGCTATTTAGCAAACCTAAAAGTGCCATCATATTTGGCCTTGGTGGCGGCGGGCTGGTGCATGCACTTAGACGTTTTGATGCCGGGATTAAGCTGACTGCAGTTGAGTTGCGCGCTGATGTGATTGAGATTGCTAAACGCTATTTTCAATTGCCTATTGGCAAAAAGCTTAAAATTGAACTTGATGATGGCGGCACATTTTTAGCCAGAGCTGAACACAAAAAAGTGGATATTATTTTTGCTGATATGTATATCGAGCAAGGGGTTGATGAAAAGCAATTAACCAGCGAGTTCATTGGCACTTGTCATAAAGGCCTTAAAGCGGAAGGTTTTTTAGTGCTTAACTGCTGGAAAGAGCACAGTAAAAGTGAGCTGCTAAAGCAAGTGTTATCAGCGCACTTTGCCAATGTTTATGCCACTTTAACAGGAGGGGGAAATTGGGTGGTTTACGCCAGTAAGCAGCCACATTCTTTTAGCTCAGCTTATAACAAACAGCAGTTGCAGCAATTATCGCAACAGCTTGATTACCCAGTAGGGCGTTCACTGACACGTTTCACTCAATGGGAATAGCTGTTAGCAAATGATAGTGGCACTTGCGGTGCTAGTACTAATAACTAACTAACAAGCAACCGATTAATGACAGCCTTTGCCTCAACAGTTTGGCTATCCTGCTAATTGTTTATTTTTTGCTTTAATTAATAGCCATTGCTCACCTTTACACCAACGAATGCTCGCTTATCGAGCATTTCGATTGCCAAGGTTTATTTAGTGTTCACTTTCTAAAAAATCGATTAGGGTGATAGTTTTTACCCGTTATATTTAATTCTAACTTGTCGCTATTATCTATTCCATCAAACAGATACAGCTACACACTAAATTAGAATTTACTTTAAATATAACGGAGCACACCCATGACTCAATCAATTATTAATTCAACTATCAAGCCATTTTCTGCAACTGCTTTTCACAATGGTGACTTTGTTTCAGTAACTGAACAAGATTTACTGGGCAAATGGTCAGTAGTATTTTTCTATCCAGCTGATTTTACTTTTGTATGTCCTACTGAATTAGGCGACATGGCAGACCATTACGCTAAGTTACAAGAAATGGGTGTTGAAGTTTACTCAGTATCAACAGATACCCACTTCACTCATAAAGCATGGCACTCAAGTTCAGACACTATCGGTAAAATTAACTACCCAATGATTGGTGACCCAACTGGCGCAATTACTCGCAACTTCGGTGTGATGATTGAAGAAGACGGTTTAGCACTTCGTGGTACGTTCGTAATGAACCCGGAAGGCGAAGTCAAAGTTGCTGAAATTCATGATCTAGGTATTGGCCGTAGCGCAGCTGAATTAGTTCGTAAAATTCAAGCAGCACAATATGTTGCATCACATGACGGCGAAGTATGTCCAGCAGCATGGCAGCCAGGTGAAGACACATTAGCACCATCAATTGACCTAGTAGGTAAAATCTAAACCACTGGCGTTAATTCTCTCCAATAGCTGAGTCGCCTCATCCACGGTTCAGCTAAGTTTCATCACACTCCAATCTGCCTGGTTCTTTGTTAATGCTAAATGGGTTTAGCATTTATGAATTAGGCTTTTTTTTGGCTCAACTTCAATACTAGGAGCACACGTATGTTAGATGCGAATATTAAAAATCAACTGAAGACTTATCTGCAAAACCTTAAACGACCAGTTGAACTTGTCGTGTCAGCAGACGATAGCCCGAAAGCAAAAGAATTGAGCTCTTTAGCCAATGATATTGTTGGCTTATCAAACCTTGTAAGCCTTAAAGAGCAGCAAGGGATCCGAACCCCATCAATGAGTATCATTAACCCAGAACTTGGTAGCAACATTAGCTTTGCTGGTTTACCTATGGGCCATGAATTTACCTCGTTAGTGTTGGCACTACTGCACTCAGGTGGCCACCCAATTAAATTAACCGATGAGGTTATTGGGCAAATTAAAGATCTGCCCGGTGAGTTTAAGTTTGAAACCTACGTATCACTAAGCTGTCAGACATGTCCTGAAGTGGTACAAGCACTGAATATGATGGCAGCGATTAACCCCAATATTACTAACGTGATGATTGATGGTGCATTATTCCAAGATGAGATTAATGACCGTAATATCATGTCAGTACCGACGGTATATATGAATGGCGAGCCATTTTCTGTTGGCGCCATTAGCGTAGTAGAAATTTTAAATAAGTTAGACGTCAATGCTGTAGCACGACAAGCAGAACAACTAAATAATAAACAAAGCTTTGATGTATTAGTGGTTGGTGGTGGCCCTGCAGGCGCATCTGCTGCCATTTACGCGGCGCGTAAAGGCCTGCGCACTGGCATAGTGGCTGATAAGTTTGGCGGTCAAGTGGCAGAAACTGTCGGCATTGAAAACTTTATCTCAGTGTCAAAAACCGAAGGGCCAAAATTAGTTGCCAATCTTGAAGCTCACGTGAAAGATTACGATGTTGATGTCATGGACAACCAACGGGCGCTATCCCTTAAATCTGGTGAGCGTTTTGAAATCGAACTTGAAAGCGGCGCGATTTTATCAAGTAAGACCATATTGTTAGCAACCGGCGCGCGCTGGCGTGAAATGAACGTCCCTGGTGAGCAAGAATACCGCGGCAGCGGCGTAGCCTATTGCCCACATTGTGATGGGCCGTTATTTAAAGGTAAGCGCGTCGCTGTGATTGGCGGCGGTAATTCTGGTATTGAAGCGGCTATCGATTTAGCGAATATCGTTGAGCACGTTACTGTACTTGAGTTTGATACTAGCCTTCGCGCTGATGAAGTTTTGCAGCGCAAAGCCAACTCAATGGGTAATATCACCATCATCACTGAAGCGATGACCACAGAAGTGCTAGGTGATGGCAAACGCGTTACCGGGCTCACTTATACCGATCGCAGTACTAACGAATCGCATAATGTCGCGCTTGAAGGGATTTTCGTTCAAATTGGTTTAGTGCCAAATACTGAATGGTTAAAAGACACTGTAGAGTTAACTAATCGTGGTGAAATTATTGTTGATGGCAAAGGCCAAACTTCCATACCAGGGGTATTTGCCGCAGGTGATGTCACTAACTCAGCCTATAAACAAATCATTATTGCCATGGGTAGCGGCGCGACTGCCTCACTCGGTGCCTTTGATTATCTGATTAGACACAGTGAAGCTGACATGTCAGCGGCTGAGCAAGTTGAGCTTGAGTCTGAAAAAACTGAGACAGAAGCGGCTTAATTAGTCGCAATGACAGTGTTGTAACGAAAACGAATCACTTTGTTCGTGCTCTTAATCGAAAAGCGCTGATAGAAAAGCGTTTATAAAGTGCTTAACGCATTATTGAATTTTGACAAAAAGCCAGCTTATTTAAATAAGCTGGCTTTTTTTGTGTTTAGCGCTGTTAAAAATAACGCACTGGAATGGTTATTAAAGGGGCTCCTGAATCAGTGAAAAGGGGGGGGAGCTGCTGACTAATAGTGAAATTTTATTTGGTTATATTCATTTTTAACGCCATCGCAAAGGTGGTTTTTTTATCTCTGAATCAGCTTATCCGCCTTAGCCTCGCATAAAACCTAAGTGATATCCCACAACTTCATGCTGGTAAAAACAATATACTGGCCGTTTGCTGCTTTGTTAGGCGAGTAAAGCAGCCTTTATCGGTTATTATTTCACGCTTTGTTATCAGCTAAATTGCTTCATTCAGCGCTTTGATTTAACTTATAGCTCATTAAAATAAATTCCCTAAAATCTTGTTTTTAGCCGTTGCGGAAAGTACGCAAAAGGATGCCAATGCCAAGCTTGATCAGAATAGTGTTAATTAATACTCACCTTCCTGGTGTGGTGGAACTGCAGCTAGATGGACACACCAACATTTGTGGTACCAATGCTTCAGGTAAAACCACACTGCAGCGATTAGTCCCAGTGTTTTATGGTGAGTACCCTAGCCGAGTCGTGCCTTCAACCCGTGATAGTTTTGAGCGTTGGTATCTTCCCCATGATTCAAGTTACATCATCTATGAATATCAAAAGAGTGACGGCCAGCTTTATCAAGCGCTAATGGCATCCGCCGGTGACGGTAAAGGGGTGAATTACCGCTTTATTGCCAAAGGTTTCGAGCTTGATGATTACGTTAAAAACCGTAATGGCGATACCATCATTTGTCATACCATGGCGGAGTTAGGCCGTGAAATGAAGCGCCAGTCGGTGCCGCATACTAACTTGCTGAATACCCGAGAATACCGCGCGATTATTCAACATGATCGCAGTTTATTGTCCACCGGCGGCAATAAAAGCGAGCTACGTAATTACGCCCATCAGTTCTCATTGTGTGATAGCGAATACTCGCTACGTCATATCGAAAAACTGGCCAAAGCGGTGCATTCTAAAGAAGGCAAAATGGAAACCGTTAAGTCAATGGTGGCCGCTATTTTAGAAGAGGATGGTGTTAACCCGCCAACCTCACGCTTAAATCCACAGCGAGTAGAAAGCTGGATCCGTGAAAGTCAGTTAGTCCAAGGCTTTGAGCAAATTCGCCCTGAATTTGAAAAGCTAGAACAAGAGTTTAATCAGTTACTGAGCGCCGAGCTTCGACTAGGCAGTTTAGCTAAAGGCTATCGCGCCGATGAAACCTTTGAAGCACAGCGCCAAGAGCGCAGTGAAAATCAGTCTAAAGAGACCAGTTTACAACTGCGCCTTCTGGACGAAGAATGGAAAGAAGCCCGCGATGAGATCAGCCAAGAATTGTCATTCGCCCAAGGTGATATCCGCAAATATGAAGCTGAGCTTGATGGCATTGAAGATCAATATGAAGGCTTTTTAAATGCCAATATTGAACAAGCTAAAGCCGACTTAGACAGTTTAGATAATTGGCGCAGTGATTTAGAAAACTTATCAGAGCGTCATAAGTTACAAACTGAAAAGCACCAAGACATTGAAGCGGCTTACAGTACCCGCCGTAGTAAAATTGCTGAGCAGTTACACCGAGAGCTTGAGTCACTGCATCAAGAGCAAGATAGCATTCGTGAAACCCGTGATGCCCAGCGTGAATCTGCTAACGATGATTTAACTCAACTCGACAGCTTATGGCGTGAAAAAACCGATGCCGGTAAAGCGCAGTTTGCTGAACAAGAATTTAAACTCAAGCTCAGCCAAGGTGAGCTGAAACATCAAATCGACGGTGTCAGCTACACCGAAGAAGAGAAAATGAGCTTAGCAGTGTTTGATGAGCGCATTAGCCGCGCTGATGAAGAACAAGAAAGCTGTAATCAAAAAGTCGATCGCTTATCAATAGAAGAAAGAAAACTGCGCGCCAAACGCGATCAAGTCTCTGAGGCACTTCGAATCGCCAGTGTGAGAGTGAATGAGCGCTTAGCTGATGTTGATGATGTCAAAGGGGTGTTATTTCCACAATCACACACTCTATTAGAGTTTTTGCGTAAAGAGTCCTCAGGTTGGGAGCAAAGCTTTGGTAAGGTTATTGCCCCTGAACTATTACACCGCACCGATCTCCATCCCCATGTTGCAGACAGTAATGGCGAGGTATTATTTGGTATTGGCTTAGATCTTAAAGCCATTGATGTGCCTGATTATGCTGCCTCAGAGCAAGATTTACGCCTGCGCTTAGCTAAAGCTGAAGAAGCCTTAGCTCAAGCTGAAGAGTTAAAGTCGGAAAACGAAGATCAACTGGTAGCCATTAACGATCAATTAGACACGCTTAATAAAGAGCTGACTTTTGCTCGCACTGCTTATAAAAATAGCCGTGAAGATGTGCGGCGTTTATTTGATGAAAAGCGCAGCTCACAAGAGCAAATCAATCAAGCGTTATCCGAGCGTAAAGCCCATGCCAGCAAGTGTCTGATTCAATTAGAAAACGAGCTCAAGCAGCAGCACAATAAGCACCTAGAGTGGCTTAGTGAGCAAAAAGAGCAAGCCCTTGAAGCCCGCATGGAAAAAAATGCCTATTGGCAAGATGTGGTCGGTGCGCTAGATAATCAGCTAGGGCAAATTAAAGCCAATATCGACACTCGCCGTAGTAATGCTAAGCAAGAGCAAAAAGCCTGTGAATCATGGTACAAAAACGAGCTTAAATCTCGCGGGGTTGATGAAGCGGCTATCGTGGCATTAAAAGGGCAAATTCGGGATCTTGAAACCCAAATCAGTAATGCGGAAAAGCGTCGCAGTGATGTATTGCGTTATGAACATTGGTATCAAAATGCCTGGCTAATTGCCAAGCCGAAATTGCAAACCGATTTATCCAAAGTTAAGCAAGCAGCCCTTGAGTTAGAACAGCAGCTTGCCAATAAAACCACTGACGTTAAGCAGCGTAAACAACACTTTGAAAGCTTGAAAAAAGCCTCGGATGCTGCGCAAGTTGAGGCTTCTGAAAACCTCACCAAGCTGCGGGCTGTGATGCGAAAACTGGCTGAGCTTAAATTGCCGCCAACTAAAGATGAAGCCGCTGGTGGCATTGGTGAGCGCTTAAGACAAGGTGAAGAATTATTACTACAGCGTGATTATTTACTGGGCTCAGTAAAACAATACGTTGAGCATTTTGATTCGGTTATTGCCAGTAAGTCAGGCTCGAGCTTAGCTGAGTTTTGGGAACGTGCCCGAGATGAATCAAGCTTTAGCAATGATAAAGGTATCCGCCTACTGGATTATCGCAAGTTGGTTCCACAACTTGAACAGTTATTGAATGTGATGGTGCCGCAATCCTTGATGGCCATTCGCGAGCAAGGGCGTATTTTTGGTATCGACTTAACCGCTTATTACGATGTATTAGCAGACATCGACAGACGTATCGCCTCCCAAAGCGCGCGTATTACTCGCGAAGTGGGTGAAGAGTTGTTTCTTGATGGGGTATCTGAATCCGCGGTTAAGATTCGTTCTCGCATTAGCGAACTTGAGTTTTGGCCTGAGCTTGAAGTGTTTGTTAAAGCCTTTAAACAGTGGAAAGCAGATGGCTTTAGTGAGCTGCCTGATGAGCATTACACCTCAAGTATGCGCCGCGCCTTAGATATTATTGGTCGCTCGGCGTTAAGTGGCGGCATTGCTAAACTGCTGGAAATTGAGCTGCGCTTAAAAGAAGGCAACAGCGACTTAATTATTCGCACCGATAGACAGCTTAATGAATCTTCAAGTCATGGTATGGCTTATCTGATTTTATGTAAGTTCTTACTGGCCTTTACTCGCCTATTACGGGGTAAAGCCGATGTCACTATTCATTGGCCTATTGATGAGTTGGGCACCTTGCACCACACCAACGTGAAGAAGATATTTGATGCCTGCGTTAATAACAATATCAGCGTATTAGGGGCGTTTCCTAACCCAGAATCTGAAGTGCTGAACTTGTTTGCTAATCGCTACATTATCAATAAGCAAACCCGTAAATTACAAGTGGTGAAACCTAAAGCCAACCCATTGGCTGCACGCTTAAGTCAACATGCCAATAAGGAGGCTATTTAATGTCTGAGGTTACGGCAAGTACCGAAACAACACTGGTTGGCACTGGCATGCTGATTGAGCAACTGCTTCGTGGTGAGTTTATTTGTCGCACCACCAATGAAGATGGCTGGCGCGCCCTGAAAAGCAGTGCCACCTTTGATAAAGTGGAGCAGTATTTAAATCAAATCAACCGCACGATTTCTTCTGCAGCAGAAGGTGATGTGTTCTTTTGCGGCTACCAGCAACTTGGCGAGCAAGAACGTAAAGTGATTTCTAGCCAGTTTAAAGATATTTGCTCGGCGCTTATTCCGCTGGTGGAATGGTTGGTGCTAGTACAAGAAAGTAGCGGCCAAGATGCGCCTTTAAGTGAAGGTGCGCCAATACGCTTAACTGAGCTGCAAGCGCGTATTGAAGATACGCCAGCGTTTATGGAGCAGCTCGCTAAGTTGAGCCAATATCGCTTATTTGGCTCAACCAGTAGCAATGCCGACAACCAAATTAAATTGGTGTTTAAGCGCTTAGTGGAGTTGGGGTATTTGGTAAAACCTAATAGCGAGAAACAAATTTATATTGCCACCGGCAAGCTTGATTATTTGTACGAAGTGATTCGCTTTATTGATGAAACTGAAGGGTTAAGCCTTGAAGCGCAAGCTGAAACGGCTACCCAAAAGGATTTATTATGAGCAATAATTTACATCAAGCGGGGGTTAAGCTACTAAAACAGCTGAGTCGCCATTCTGATGTGGTTATGGATGCCTATCTTGCAGGCTCAGTGAATGAGCAAACCCATGACGCAGCAGTGATTGAGAAACTCAGAAAAAGTGGCATTTTATGGCGCCCAGAGCCCGATGAAGAACTGCGCTTAAAACGCTCGGTACGGGCGTTACTTGAAGAAGCTTTAAGTGATGAGCGTAATCGGCAAATTGATGCCAATGTCGGCTCGGCGTTTAGCACCATTAAAACACTGGCTGATCATTACAAAGAAGCAAGGCACAATATTGATTATGGCGCAGCAGAGGCGTATTTAGCTGACTTAAACGAGCACGTTTACAGCTTTACCGACAGCCTGCGCTACTCCATTCGGGTATTGTGGGGCCGTATTAATAATGAGTTTGGTTATGTTGGTAGTATTAGTGCCAAAATTCGTGAAAATGAATTAGCCCAAAGTCAGGTGTCTGAATTACTCAACGGCTTAGAAATGTTCCAGTTTAGTGAGCTTAGTGATACCGCCGGTGATATTCGCGAGCTAAGACGCTTACTGGTGACCAATCTGCAAGAAACCTTAAGTCAGTGCATTCAAGAAATTAGTGCAGTGCAAGGGCGCTTGCTAGAGCTACTGGGGCGTTTTCGTCAAATTCAAGGGCGTACTCGATTATTAAAAGGCTTTTTACTGCACACAGATTTGCATCCTGATTATCAACCTGATGATCATGTGGCGCATAAGTTTGTGCCGAAATTGTTTAACTGCGCTGAAGCCATCATTAAGCCTGCCAGTGTCGACGTTAATAACGCCAGCCATGAGCTTATCTTGCTCGATACGGTGGCGAGAATTAAAACCATTAGCCGCGACTTATTGCCGGCAAAAGTGCGTGAGCACGATGTGTCCATGACCATGACTGCGGTGGAGGATTTTGATATTCCTGATAATCCACTAAAGCTAGCGGTAGATGAATACTTCTGCGCCGTGATTGATTCAGGAGTTCGTCAATCAGCACTGGAATACTTAGAAGAGCATAAGTTGCACTGGGCATCTGAGAATTGGCTTTATCAAGTGATTGGCGGCTACGAAGGTTTGCCCGATGAGCACAAAGCTTATTTTGAACTTGAGCCCATAGGCCATCCTGATCCTGTTTATAACGGTAACTTTATGATCCATGATGTGGAGTTATGGCTGGCTTAAACTTGATAAGTGAATCATCCCAGAACTGATTTACAAAAAAGCTGTTTGGTGCCAACCAAGCAGCTTTTTTATGTCATTTCATTAGCGCTACAGCCCGAGCTTCAAAGCTGCATTAACCGATAATAGAATAAGCTGTAATGTTGTGGTAATTAAGCGTCTTGTTTGCATTAATGTTGTCTTTGTTGGGCACTGGTTAATGCTGCCAGCATGGGATAAATAGAAGCAAATGTTGCGCTTTTATAAAACGCTAGTTATTAGCTTAAATTGTCGTCAGAGTTGTAGTGTTCTCAACTCATTAGTACTCTTGCGGTAGTGTATAATACTGTTAGTGTTGTGTTTTTTAGTCTTGAATCCTGCTAAAAATATTTATAATTCAACTGTTTTAGTTTAAGTTGTTTTAATTCAACAGTTTGGTGGTAGTTGTAAATGCTGCTGCTCAGTGGCCGCTCAAACTAATTGATCGATAGCATTGAATTAAATTGCTTCTTGTCCCAGTATCCTTGTCGTTAAAAATAATTAAAACAAATTTTCAGTCGAATTAACCTCAGTATTGAGCCTGTGTAAGTCGTTACAACAGCGAAATCAGCGTTAATTTGACTTTTATTAGGAACGTTCGCGATATGACCAAATCATTATCAAGCCGCATTTTTATCGGATTATTCTTTGGACTAATATTGGGCAGTATTGTCCAATTTGCCCTCAATGATGTCAGCTTCTTCTCAGGCACCTTAGTCAATGCTGCCAGCGGTATTGGTACCATGTTCGTTAATATGATTATGATGCTAGTGGTGCCACTGGTATTTGTCAGTATTGTTTGCGGCGTGTGTGAACTGCAAGATTTAAAGAGCTTTGGCCGTTTGGGCGGTAAAACCTTTAGCTTTTATATTATTAATACCTTGGTGGCTATCACAGCGGCATTTTTAGTCGCCATGTTACTGGAGCCAGGTAAAGGCGTTGATATGTCTAGCGATGGCGGCGTGAGCATTACTGCAACTGAGTTACCTAACTTAATGCAGCTGATTGTTAGCATAGTGCCTAATAACCCATTTGCCGCATTTACTTCAGGTAATATGCTGCAAGTTATTTTCATGGCCTTGCTGTTAGGCGGCGTGATTAAATCAATGGGTGAGAGCGTTAGCGGCGCAGTGCAAGGTTTTCAAACAGCCAATAAAATCATGATGCGCTTAATCACTGTGGTAATGAGCCTTGCGCCAATTGGTGTGTTTGCCTTGATGTTTAAATTAGCGGCAACCCTTGAGCCGGCTATTTTTGTCAGCGTGGTTGAATACCTGGTTATCATCTTAGCATTGCTGTTGTTATGGATTTTTGTGGTTTACCCTACAGCAGTGTCGATTTTCACCCCGGTATCAGCCTCGAGCTTTCGTGAAAAAACCAAAGAGCAGATTTTATTCTCGCTTTCTACCGCCAGTTCAAATGCGACCATCCCTGTGACCATGCGTACCTTAACCGATAAGTTAGCTGTTAGCCGCGCTGTCGCTGGATTCGGGGTGCCACTCGGGGCAACGATGAACATGGGCGGAGTGTCAATTTACATTACTATCGCGATTTTCTTTGTGGCCAATGCTTTTGGTATGCCAATTACAGCAGAGCAAATTCCAGCATTGTTATTTAGTGTGTTTTTATTGTCAGTGGGCGCTGGTGGCGTACCCGGCGGCGGCATGGTGATGATTGGTGTGCTTATCTACCAATTAGGTTTACCAGTCGAAGCCTTTGCCATTGTGGCAGCACTTGATCGTATTATTGATATGGTACTGACATCTTGTAACGTAGTGGGTGATACTGCGGTATTAACTATAGTGGATCAAACGGAAAAACCACATCAGCTTAATGCTGAGGCATAAGCTCGCTATTTAATCGTAGCTAAAGCGCTAACATTACATAGCCTGCAATTGCAGGCCATGTTGTTTTTAAAACTTAGTTATCTATTAGCTCAATCATTACTAATCACTAATAGCTAGCAAGATCAAAAAAACCGCCAGCAGGCGGTTTTTTTATAGTAGCTAAAAGCGCAATTAATCAATTGTCGGCTCTTGGCTGTAATCAACATCATGGTAGCTTAAGCAAGTATCCACTTCGTTGGCGCTACCAAGAATAACAGCAACACGTTGATGGATAGCTGTTGGTTCGATATCTAGGATATCACCATAGCCTGTAGATGCTTTACCACCGGCTTGTTCAACCAATAAAGCCATAGGGTTGGCTTCATACATTAAACGCAGCTTGTACGGCTTTTCAGGGTTCTTATTATCGGTTGGGTAAGCAAAGATACCGCCACGACATAATACGCGGTGAACATCACCCACCATTGCAGCAATCCAGCGCATATTGAATGACTTTTCACGGGGCCCAATAGTGCCTAATACTAAGTCAGCAATGTAAGTTTGCATTGGTGCTTCCCAAAAGCGCTGATTGGACATATTGATCGCAAATTCAGCGGTATCTTTACTGATACTCACTTCTGCTGTGGTGAGCAGGAACTCGTTAGTGTCAGGATCTAAGGTATAAAGTTGAGTACCTTGACCTGTGGTGAGCGCCATCATGGTTGATGGGCCGTAAAGCACATAACCTGCGGCAACTTGTTTGCGGCCACTTTGTAAAAAGCTTTGCTCGTTAAACTCGCCTTCGCCAGCAGGTAGCACTGAGAAAATCGTCCCTACCAGTGAGTTGATATCGATATTTGATGAACCGTCTAGAGGATCAAAACAAACTAAGTATTCGCCGTCTTGATTGACTTCAACAACATAATCTTCTTCTTCAGATGCAAGACCGCGAACATTGCCTTCAGCTTTAAGTGCATCTTTGAGCATGTCATTGGTAATCACGTCGAGTTTCTTTTGGGTTTCGCCTTGAACATTTTCTTGTTCAGTAGCGCCCAAAACACCAGCTAATGCACCATGTTGCACTGCTTTACTTATTGCTTTTGAGCAATCGGCAAGGCTAAGTACTAATTGTGAAAGCGAAGCTGATACTGCTTGGTTGGTCAGGGTTTGTGTCAAAGTTTGCATGCTTGTTCCTAAGACAGTAGAGGTTAAGGTCGGTAACCAGTGGTTAATGTTTTATTTTATTATCAAGGATAATACCTCAGATTTGTCCATATTACAGCGTGAAAAAGATGAGCAATATATGACTTGCAGTAGATTTGTTATAAACTCGCTGGTAAATAATGCTTTCAGTTGATTTTTGGTTAAATTAATATTGGCAGCGAAAATAATAATAACGATAAATATAAATTTATGGCTTCCCAAGGATTGATAATGACTAAAAAATGGAAATCGACCGCGGCGTTGATGCTGTCGGCAATTCCGCTAGTGTTTACTGGCGCTCTTATTTCAGATCATGCAATGGCCTCTACCATGAAAATATCCGGCAATACCACTCCACTGACCATAGAAAGAATTCATGCATCACCAGCCTTGACCGGCGCTAGCCCTCGGGGATTAAAACTGTCTCCCGATGGTAGCCGAGTGACGTATCTTGCTAGCCGTGAAGATAACCAGCATTTTTATGATTTATGGCAAATGGATATCAGCACTGCAAAGCGCAGTATGTTGCTTAATGCCGATAAGCTGGCTGGGGGCGAATTATCTGATGAAGAAAAAGCCCGCCGCGAACGTCAACGTATTTATGGTCAAGGGATCATGGAGTACTTTTGGGCTGATGATGGCCAAGCGTTATTAATTCCAGCTGCAGGCAAGCTGTATTTTTATACCTTGGCGGATCAAAAGGCGCAGGCATTAAATACCGGTGAAGGCTTTGTCACTGATGCGCGTTTGTCCCCTAAAGGCCGTTATGTGTCATTTGTGCGCGAGCAAAATATTTTTGTACTGGAGCTGGCAACAGAAAAGCTAACTCAGCTGACGTTTGATGGTAAAGGGCCGATTAAAAACGGCATGGCAGAGTTTGTCGCCCAAGAAGAAATGGGCCGAATGACAGGTTACTGGTGGTCGCCAGATGAATCAGCTATCGCCTTTACTCGTATTGATGAGTCAGGTGTTGAATTAGTCACCCGTAATGAGATTTATGCTGACGGTATAAAACTGACTGAGCAGCGTTATCCTTATGCGGGTAAAGCCAATGTTGAGATTGAACTTGGCGTGATTGAGCTGGCGAGTAAAGCAGTGCAGTGGATTGATTTAGGTAAAGAGAAGGATATGTATTTACCGCGAGTAAAATGGCTGCCAGATAGCAAGCAGTTATCATTTCAATGGCAAAGCCGCGATCAGCAGGCATTGGACTTACGCATCATTAACCTTGGTTCAAAACCTGGTTCAGACGTTAAAGCTAACACGGTTGTCAAAGAGCGCAGCCAAGCATGGGTAAACCTTAACGATGACTTACATTTCTTAAAGCAACAACAAGCGTTTATTTGGGCCTCAGAGCGTGATGGTTTTAAGCACCTTTATTTATTTGACCTGTCGGGTAAACAAATAAAGCAATTAACCACAGGGCTGTGGGCGGTTGATGATCTTGAGTTTGTGGATGAGCAGGCGGGCTGGGTGTATTTTTCAGGCCGAAAAGACACAGTTGTTGAACGCCATTTATATAGAGTGTCATTAACCAGTGACAAGATTGAAAAACTATCAACTAAAGCCGGGATGCACTCAGCAGTCTTTGCTGATAAAAAACCAATTTATTTAGATTACTTCAATAGTTTAATTCAGCCGCCACAGGTGAGTTTGCACAATGACACTGGCGAGCATTTAATGTGGGTAGAACAAAATGAAATTAACCAAACCCATCCTTTGTATGACGTTGCGGGTTTATGGCAAATACCAGATTTTGGCCAATTAAAGGCTGAAGATGGCCAAAATCTGCAGTACCGATTATTTAAACCCACTGATTTTGATGCCAGCAAAAAATACCCAGTAGTTGTTCGAGTATACGGTGGGCCACATGCGCAATTAGTGGTTAATAGCTGGAGTGAAGCGGATTACTTTACCCAATATCTATTACAACAAGGCTTTGCTGTATTTCAATTAGACAACCGCGGCTCAGCCCATCGTGGTACTAAGTTTGAATACGTTATTTACCAGAATATGGGTGATGCAGAAGTTAACGATCAAAAAGTGGGCGTAGATTACTTAAGAAGTCTGCCATTTATTGATGGCGATAATATCGCTATTTATGGTCATAGTTATGGCGGCTATATGGCGTTAATGAGCCAGTTTAAAGCCCCTGATTATTTCAAAGCGGCAATTTCAGGTGCGCCCGTGACCGATTGGCGTTTGTATGACACCCATTATACCGAGCGCTATATGGGTCACCCTGCTAAGAATAAACAAGGTTACGATGCCAGCAGCATTACCCCTTATGTGGAAAATTATCAGTCTGGTTTGCTGATGTATCACGGTATGGCTGACGATAATGTGTTGTTTGAAAATAGCACCCGCGTATATAAAGCGCTGCAAGATGAAGGTAAGTTATTTCAAATGATAGACTACCCTGGCTCAAAGCATTCTATGCGCGGTGAAAAGGTGAGGAATCATTTGTATAAATCCTTAGCTGCCTTTTTAGAACGCGAGCTTAAGTAGCGCTGTTTATAGCAAATGGGTAATAGGTAATGGGTTAGCAATAATAGCCCATTAGTTATAGATCACTTGTTATCGTCCATGAGTGATAGTTCATTTTTAATAGCCCATAAAAAAGCCAAGTCACTGACTTGGCTTTTATTTTCATTTGCTACCCAATGAGCTTAATCAAATAAGCACATTAATTGCAGACGAAATTAATCTTCTAAGTTACCACAAAAACGGTAACCTTCACCGTGGATAGTTGCGATGATTTCTGGCGTGTCTGGTAAGCTTTCGAAGTGCTTACGGATACGACGGATAGTCACGTCAACAGTACGGTCATGTGGCTTAAGCTCACGGCCAGTCATTTTCATTAACAAGTCTGCACGAGTTAAGATTTTGCCTGGGTTTTCTACAAAGTGAAGCATCGCACGGAATTCACTGCGAGGTAATTTGTAAGACTCACCTTGTGGGCTAACTAAAGAACGGCTGTTGATTTCTAAGCTCCAACCGTTGAAACGGTAAAACTCAACTGAACCTTTTTCTTCGGTTTCAGCGCCAGCGCTGTTTACACGAGTTAATAGGTTACGAGCACGGATAGTTAATTCACGTGGGTTAAATGGCTTAGTGATGTAGTCATCAGCGCCAATTTCTAAACCAAGGATCTTATCAACTTCGTTATCACGGCCAGTAAGGAAAATAAGGCCAATGTTATTAATTTCACGAAGTTCACGGGCTAATAATAAACCGTTTTTACCAGGAAGGTTGATATCCATAACAACAAGATTAATCTTATTATCCTGCATGGCTTTATGCATTTCTGCGCCATCGTTTGCTTCAGTTACTACATACCCTTCGGCTTCAAAAATACTACGTAGAGTATTACGGGTTACAGCTTCATCTTCAACAATAAGAATGTGTGGGTTTTGCATGTCATTTACCTAAATTAAAAACAATTCGATTCTAGTCATGTTGCACTAGGGCTGTGGCGTTATATAGCTAAGAAAACGCCGATAATTTATAAATTCACGATAGGTGTTTATCTATGTCTGCCCTGAACAAAACACGCTTCATGACTAACTACATTATATAAACCAGTTTAAGGCACTAATATTTATCGCACTTCTATAAAAGAGTTATACGTGACGTAAATTTTGATCATAAAAAATCAATATTCAGATCGTATGCTGAGCTTGAGTAAGCTCACAACCTGTCAAAATATCTGTAAAACCGATGATTCATATAAACTAAGAGATTAAATTGCTGATTAAAGTTCCTTCGCAACCTAATTTTGTCCTACATTTATATTCAGTCTTTTAAAATGTAGAACACATTTTAAAAGCTTGAACACTTTACCAAGATTTAATTTCAGTAAATGTAGTCGCTTGTGTCACAACTTAGCGTTATGTAGCAAAATCTAGCTAGTGTGAGATATTGTACTCGTTTTAGGCATTTGTTAACAAATGAAATGTTAACAAATTTACGGGGAAGATTTGTTACAAAAATGCTTTTTGGTGTAAGCTTATGATTTTTAAGTCAAATATAATTATTGTTCTTGTGACTTACATCACACAGGGTGTTGGTCCAAGTCTTGGTTTGCTACACTGAATTGGTCTTAATTGAGAAAAATAAATGATGAATAATTCAATAGATAACCTTTGGTTTAAGTATCAAGGGACCCAATTTCTACTTACTCAGCGCCTTTCTTACGCTGTCCCCTTCGCCATTGTCACCGCCCATAATCCCTTAGGCAGCCAATTGAATCCGTGTCAAAACCGTTTGTTAGATAGGCGACTTCAACGGAAAATTCAGCAATTTAATAGCCCCTATCGTTGCTTAATTGGCGCGGCGCCAGACTTATCTCATATGGAAAAAAGTTGGGCAGTCTTTATAGAAAAAGACCAAGCGTTAGCGTTAGGCCGAGAGTTTAAACAGCTCGCTATTTACTATGTTGATAATGGGGTGTTGTCATTACTTGCCTGTGGTGAAGCACCTGACAAGGAAGTGTTAATTGGCGAGTTTGGTCAACGGACGGTTTTGGTTAGTGAATTACCTGATTTGCATGATGAGTAACATCAAGAGCACTTTCACGACATATGTATCAGTAAGTAAATATTTTTTATCAGGCACTTAAGTAAGTGCTTTTTTTTATTGATTTTTTTGTGCAGTTCTAAGATATATGCTTATTTTTATACTTTTGAAGCCTTATAGTTAACAAGTGCTGATTAATTGCGTAGTTTGGTTGGTAGACCGCCTAGTATTACATCGGCTCTATATTAGGTAAAATGATTTTTAGTTTTATATTACTGTTGTTTTATATCGTTTTTTTATGTGAAATTTAAATAATACCTTAAATGGCATTATATTTAGCTCAGTGTCTCTATTTACGTATTGTGTTATTTGACGATTTTATGGCATATCCCAATTGACTTGAGTTGTTATTTATTGGTATTTTCATGCTCTTCCTGTGGGAAGAAACAGAAGAGGAGCGTTAGCTAGGTAGTAAGTTCGAGGAAAACCAATTCCTATGACAGCTTATGAGGGAGATTAGCGCCGAGGTACTGGTATGTTTGGTTGGCATTCGGTATCGGTCGTTTAGGTTGAATCCTAGCGATTGTCACCTATTATTTGGTGGAGAGCTTCTGGTGAAAGATTGCTGTTTCCCTTCTTTAAGGGTGCGTTATCACTGCACCAGGCTCTTCGAACGAAGTAAGTTCGGAGTGTAATCATGTTTTTACGTATTAAATTTCAAGTTGTTCCAATACTGTGTACGCAGTTTATGTCTACTCAGTCCATGTCTACTGAAAGTATGTTTAGTCAAAGTTTGTCTGCTAAAACTTTGTCTACTAAAACTTTGTCTAGTAAAAGTTCGTCTGCGAATGTCGTGGAGGTATCAGCATGAGTTTAGTTGTTGCTAAGTTCGGTGGCACCTCAGTTGCTGATTTTGACGCCATGAACCGCTGTGCGGACATTATTTTAGCCAATGCCAATACCCGCGTCGTTGTTGTTAGTGCTTCTAGCGGTGTCACTAATTTACTGGTTGAGTTAACTCAAGCCAATGTGAACGACCAACGCCGCTTAAGTTTAGTCACTCAAATTGCTAAAATTCAATATGACATTGTTGATAAGCTGGCGCGTCCACAAGATGTAGCTGCTACGATTGATAAGCTATTAAGCAGAATGGCAGTGCTTAGTGATAAGTTAGTGCTCGATAGAAGCAAAGCCATCATTGATGAGCTGTTATCCATGGGTGAGCAATGTTCATCATTATTGTTCTCTGCGGTTATTCGCCAAAAAGGCACGCCATCAAGTTCATTTGATGTGCGCCAAGTATTAAGAACCGATAGCCATTTTGGTAAAGCAGAGCCGCAAATTGAGCAAATTGCGCTCCTAGGCGCGGAGCATTTACAGCCGTTATTGGCTCAGCAAGTGATCGTGACTCAAGGTTTTATTGGCGCTGATGAAGCAGGCAACACCACCACCTTAGGCCGTGGCGGCAGTGATTATTCAGCTGCGTTATTAGCTGAAGCCTTAAAAGCAGATGCGGTAGAGATTTGGACTGATGTGGCCGGAATTTATACCACTGACCCACGTTTAGCGCCTAATGCGAGACCTATCGCTGAAATTAGCTTTAATGAAGCGGCTGAGATGGCTACCTTTGGCGCTAAAGTATTACACCCTGCGACGATTTTACCGGCCGTGCGTCAACAAATTCAGGTGTTTGTTGGTTCCAGTAAAGCACCTGAACAAGGTGGAACTTGGATCCGTCATCAAGTAGAAGATGCCCCGGTTTATCGAGCTGTGGCTCTAAGACGCGATCAAACTTTATTAAACCTGCATAGCTTACAAATGCTCCATGCTCAGGGCTTTTTAGCGCACACCTTTGCCACGCTTGCTAAGCATAAAATTTCAGTTGATTTGATTACCACCTCAGAAGTTAATGTGTCACTAACGCTTGATAAAACCGGTTCTGACTCCAGCGGGCAGGGGTTATTAAGCGAGTCATTACTGCAAGAACTATCACAAAATTGCCGTGTAAGAGTGGAAGATAAATTAGCTTTAGTGGCGATTATTGGTAATCAAATAGCGTCAACAGCAGGTATTTGCAGCCGAGTTTTTGGGGTACTTGAACAGCATAATGTGCGCATGATTTGCCAAGGGGCTAGCCCACATAACTTATGTGTTCTCGTCGCTGAATCTGAAGCCGCAGATGTGGTTAACTCTCTGCACCAAAACTTATTTGAATAATTGCTAACGTGGCAGGTATGACATCAGTGAATTCAATTACAGAACAGGCTAACGATTATTCAGCCACCATGTCTCGGGTTGAAGTGGGAGAGCTTGCCACAGGCCAAGCGTTAACGGCGCCACTGTTTAGCTTTAAAGGCTCAGATGACGCCGCGCCCAGTGTTTATATTCAGGCCAATGTTCATGGGGCTGAAGTGCAGGGTAATGCGGTGATACATCAGCTGATGACTTTACTGCAAGACTACACTGTATTAGGCGATATTCACTGCGTGCCATTAGCCAACCCTTTAGGCATTAATCAAAAAAGTGGCGAGTTTACCTTAGGGCGATTTGATCCTATCACTGGGGTGAATTGGAACCGAGAGTATTATGATCAGTCACTTGATATTGCGAGCTGGTTCACTGAGCATCAACACTTTGCCGACAAGGACTTGTTTAGTGCTTTTAGGCAAACCTTAGTCAATAATTGCCAGCAACGTTTAGCCAACCTTTGGGGTATTAGTACCGGGCATCGCTTAGCTGTGACATTACAACATATGGCCCATGGCGCTGATATCGTGCTTGATTTACATACCGGGCCTAAATCTGCAAAGCACCTTTATTGCCCTGAGTATGATGCAGCCGCAGCCGCGTTTTTCTCGATCCCCTTATCGTTAATTATCCCCAATGAATTTGGCGGCGCCATGGATGAAGCGGTTTTTTGTCCATGGTGGCAATTAACTGAATATGCAGCGTTAAAAGGGCGCGTATTCGATGTGCCTGTGGCGGCTTTTACCTTAGAGCTAGCAAGCCAAGAACGTATTGATATGGCAGATGCTAAAAATGATGCCCTAGGTATTTTGGCCTATTTGAGCCATCGGGGAGTGATCAAAGAGCATGTTGCTCCTGCCAGCATGAAACGCTGGGGCTGTTACTTAAAGGATTATAAAAAGTTTCATGCCCCTAAAGCGGGTTTAGTGGAATACTGCGCAGCGGTTGGTGAGCCGTTAGCTGCTGGCGAGCCTTTAGTGACCTTATTAAGGTTAGATCAGTACGGCAGTGATAATGCCGTCACTTCGGTGAGTTTGCCGATAGATTGCGTGCCAGTGCTGCATTTTGCTTCAGCTTCAGTCCATCAAGGCACTGAGCTGTATAAAGTCATGACTAAGGTATTTGAAATTCCATAAGCTAAATAGATAAGTTAATTTTTTTTCAGCAAGTTAAGCCCGTAGCTAGTTCTTACGGGCTTAGTTTTTACGGACTTAGTTCTCTCAGGCTTAGTTCTCTCAGGCTTAGTTCTTGCTAGCTTAGTTGATGTTAAGCACTGCTATTTATTTGACTAGCTTCTTAATATTTCTAATGGCATCGACAGCATTTCATCGCCAGATGCAGCAAAATACCAAATAATAGCAATCAGTAAGCCAACCGTAATGAAGTACCACAAGGTCGAGAAGATTTGCCCATAACGGTCAAGGGGCAATAAATGACTTTGATGACGGCTTTTCCATTCAAATACAATCTCAAGACTGCCAATTAATAATAAGAAGCCCAGTAATGCCAGTCCAAGGCTGTAGCTAATGAATACCCCAGCGGCTGCGCCTGCGATACAGGCGATTAGACCCACCATGCTATTCATCGAAAAGGTGATACTTTTTAAAATATGACCACCATCTAAAGGCAGTATCGGCAATAAATTAAAGAGGTTTAATAGGGCGTTAAAGCTGGCCAGTCCGACAAAAAAGATATTACCCGTCAGCCAATAAGCCAGCATACAGCCGATGGACATAAACAGGCCAAAAGTCGGCCCCATAATAGAGATCACCACGTTCTGCCAACGGGTATTAATACGCTCGTCACTAACAGCAAGGCCGCCCATAAATGGGATCAAATAAATCCCTTTGGTTTTCATGCCAAAGTGTTTCATTGCTTTGATATGACCATATTCATGGATAACCAAACAGGCAATCAAGGCTAAAGCAAACTCAATTGAAAATAGCCAAGAGTAGGCCGCCACACTGGCTGCAGCGAGCATGGCTTTAATCACTTTGGCGCTTTTAAGTAACTTAAAACCTAGAGAGGTTAAGCCAACAAAACTGAATTTTTGTTGTTTAACTGGGGCCACTTCAGGGGTTTGTCGTTCTATGTCCTTGCTGTTACGCTGGCCATCGGCAATGGTGTTATTGTCCACCAAAACCGTATAGTTGATGATAAATGGTTGCCACTGCAAATCAGACTCTAAGCGCACTTTCATGACTTGGCGGTTGGTTTGGGTGATGACATCATCATGACTGGGTTCTGCTAGTGAACTCGGTCTAGACAACTCAAATTCGTGGATAGTAAAGCTTTGATTATCAGCAGAAGCCGACTTTTGCGAAACCAGTTGATTATCCCAATAGAGCTGTTGCCAGCCAGCCATGGAGCCCTCTAATCGTAGGCGTTTTCCTAGGCATTCTATGTTTAACAGTTCCATGCTTGATACTCGTATTACGGGATAAAATGTGGAACAGCATTTTGCCTGAGTAGCGATGCTGACTCAAGAAAATTCAGACTCAAGAAATTCAACCGTTTCAATTCCTTGTCTAATAGTACTGAAAATAAGCTTTGCGCTGCAGCAATGACCATTTAGCTGGGCATGTTGGCGTACATAATGAATGAAAGTCATTAAGTCGATAGCCTGAGTGCTTAATGCTAATTGAGGCAATGCGGCTACGGTTATAGGTTGGCTGGTATCTGTTGCTGAGTTGATGGAAATATCGAAAGTATTGCCTTCACTGTCGAGTAACTTATCGCAGGTACCTGCAATATGAGGAGTTAAGCAGCAAAACTCTAGCCAGTCTCTATCACTAGCTAGATAAATAAGCTCGTCACAGCTTTGCTGCTTGATGACTGCGGGCCAACAAATACTTTGCATGATAAAACCTGTAGGCGGTGACACTGAGTAACCATTGATAAACTCAATGATTTAAGGCCACACTATTGCCGCTTGAAGTATGTACCCGTTACATAGTGCAACTATCGGTTGCCATAATCAAAACTAATTTCATTTTGCTTATTCATGACGAGGCAAGGGCCGTGCTCCCGTTGGGTTGTATTTTTAGACGGGCCAATATTAATTTTAACGTTGGTAAAGATATGCTTTTTGGCCTGAATAAAATGCTTATTATAGTAGCCATCGGCATCTTGCTGTAATTGCTTGAACTGCGCTTCTAACTGCGCACGATTGCTGGCGAGTTGTTTCTTTTCATCCAGCATCATTTTTACTTGCTCTATCATGCCTGCATCGGTTTGCCATTCGCTTTTAGGTGGCAGCTTGCGTAATCTAGCTTCAATATCAAGGCCTGCAATGACAAGCTGTTTGATTTTATCATGGGTAGTTTTGACTTCTGCGCGAATTTGAGCTTGATCCATGGCGCAAAATAATGCGGTTTTAGTGCCTGCTGTAGCGCCAATTGCCACCGCATGAATGCCTTTGCTAGCGCTCGCCTTGCCACCAACCAGATCGCCTCGTCTGCCGCTAGGATCACTCACTGTGATGACACCGTTTGAACATGCGTGACTATGAAGTAATTGCTTGGTCACTAAGATATCATTGTCAGCATTAAGGCTTGAGTATTGCACGAATTGTGCGCAAATTTGTCCTTGGGCATTAATTGTGGTGCTAAGTTGATGCTCTTTAATTTGGCGACCAATGATGCCTTTACTGACAATGATATCGCCTTTGGCATCCAGTGTTGCTGAGTCCACAAACCCCATGACGGTAATATCGCCGCTACTTTTCACTTGCATGCCTTCATGGACATCACCGCTAATTAACACGCTGCCTTCAAAGTTCACATGGCCAAAATTGACATCAACGTCTTTAATTTGTAGTACATCATCCACTTGCATGCCAAGGCGGGTTTCAACTGGCTGACCTGAAACTGTCGCAATTAATAAGTTAGGATCATTGACGGCCAGTTGAGTGCCATTACCTGGCTGCATAATCATGTCTTTGCCGGGGATTTGCGGCAAAACATCACCATTGACGTTATAACCTGCAACACCATCTGTAGCAGGGGTTTTAATCATTAATACATCGTTTGGTTTTACCATGATCATGGCGCCCAAATCGCGCATATCCACCGATCCATCTTCTCGCTCTTGGGGTTGCAATAAGCGCTCGCGGGCTAATGGCACTTGCCTTGCTAGGCTGGCATTGGTGCCATTTTGGGGCTGTTTACCGTGGGCGATCAGCGAGCGACATTGCTCACCTGGCGGTAAGGTGTCTAATTGTTGTAGTAGCGATAGGATGTTGGGTTTGCTTAAGCCCATTTTAACCTTATGGAATTTAAGCGCATTTAAAATGGTTGGCAGTGTTGGGTCTTGGCCGCCATAGGCAGACACCAAGCTCATTGAGGCTGACATTTTATCTTCGCTGATCTCGATGATGACTTTACCATCAAGGCGCTCAGCAATAATAAAAAATAATTCGTGTTTACCGCTATCGACACTGCAGTGACTATTTACTTCAGCGGTCGCCTTAGCAATGTTTTGCTCTAAGGGCCGCAGCATGGCAAATTCAGGCTGATTAAGTAACTGGGTTATATCATCTCCAGTGATGGGGCCGTGACGGCTAGGCGTAACGCGAAGCTCAACTTGAGTTTGATCAACATTAAAAACCGCTAAATCTGATGCTAGCATAAAATCCCTTATTTTTACGTTCTACATTTGAGCTTATTAGGCTGCCCAATAGGTAGAACGATACGCCTTAGATGACGTTTATTATTAGCTAACAAAATGTAGCGTTTTTTAGGGATAAAAACTAGTCAGTAATTGGTTGTTTTATAACTAAATCAAATAATTTGTGAACTCCATAGCCGTGGAGCCATTTTTGTTATTTATTAAATTGATATAATTTATATTTATTGTTTTCTGCTGGCACATTTACTTGGCCAAATTCAGCGGCTATGGTGTCGGCATACGGCAAGTTTCGGTTAGCGACAATTTGCCAGACGCCGCCTTTTGCAAGGCTTGATGCACTTGATTTAACAAAGTCTTTGGCAATTTGGGTGGTTGCGGCTAAGCCATCATGAAATGGTGGGTTAGCAATGATGCCATTAAATTGACCGCTAATTTGGTTAAAGCCATCAGAGGGATACACTTTTGCTTGCATGCCATTTGCGGCAAGGGTGAGTTCACAGGCTTTTAAAGCCATGGCATTAATATCAATACACTCAACGGATAAACTTGGGTTTGCTTTTAGTAAGGCCGCGCTAATAACCCCAGCACCACAGCCAAAGTCCAATACGCGTTTTTCTAATGTCGGCAAATGCGATAGCAATAATTCTGTACCTTGATCGAGACGCTTTTCGCTAAACACGCCCACAAGATTACAAATGGTGATCTCCCCTTGAGGGGTTGATAATGAGTATTGGCTGACCCAATTATTAAGGTCAAATACAGGTGCTTGGGCGATTAACTCACTGACAAATAATAAACAATGGCGGGCATTATCGCGCTTACTTGGGGTTGAGAAATACTCAGGTAGTAACTTTGCTAACGATTTAACCCCACCTTTATTTTCGCCTACGACAATTAGGTGTCCGCCCTGCTTTAAATGCTTGGCGGCGAGGTTAAATAAATAAGGCGCTAGGGGCTTAGCTTTTGGGAAATAGATAATAGCGACATCAAAGCGTTTTTCTGCATCGGTAGTTGGCAGCTGATGACCAAAGTGACTGCTTAAGCCTTTTTGTTGTTTTTGCGGCAATAATAAATAATGGTTAAAGTCTAATGCTAAGCTCGTCACAGATGCAGCGCTGTTAAGCAACTCAGCCGCCAAGGTATCAGCTTCATGATTTAGAATTAAAACATCTTGGTTTTCAATGAATTCAGCATTTCTTAAAATGACTTGAGAAGCGTTAGTAAGCACGAGATTAACCTTTGAAAAAATAATCTGTCGATTATAGCAAATACCGGCAATAAAAAGGGTGACAAAATTGTCACCCTTTAAGCTTTCTTCATCAGTAATTAATTACTGATAATAACAGTTTGGCTTTGGGGTAATAAACTCATCATCTTAGTGGCAATATCAGTGTTGTTTTGATGGCCACTGAACAGTCTTTCTCCTGGACCTGCGGCAAAAACCTGCACGTCTAATCCAGTGTGACCCAGTGTGGTCCAGCCGGTATTAGTGCGGGCATCAATGATTGTTAATATAGTGGCAGTAAGCTGCTTTTCACCCTGCATACGGGCGTTACTTAATTGAGTCAATTCTTCTTGGCTGGCGTCAAAGCCAATCAGTTGATTAAACTTAGTTTGCCAGTCATCAGTAGCAATTAACTGCTGAGCAATATTCGTTGGTGAGGCATTGATGGCGTGAATGAGTTGTGGCTGCCACTCATACTCACCATTAGTACCAATAGAAAGTCCGCCGGTGTTGTGATCGGCGGTAACCACCATCAAGGTGTCTTTACGTTGACGAACAAATTGCTCAACCACTTCAATGGCATTGGCAAATTCATCCATTTCGCCCATCACTGAGGCGATATCATTATCATGTCCAGCCCAATCTATCAGGCTGCCTTCAACCAGTAACACAAAGCCTTGGTCGTTTTGAGCTAATAGCTCTAAGGCCTTTTTCGTTAAGCTGCTAAGTTTATGGCCTTGCTTATCATCAATGACCCATGGCAGTTGCACTGGGGCAAATAAACCCAGTACTTTTGGCTCAGTGATACTATCAAGTTGCTCAAACTCGGTAATGTGTTGATAGCCTTTGTCTTTAAATTGCAGCAACAGTTCAGCTGAAAAATACTGTTGGCCGCCGCCTAAAATGACATCAGCATCGGTGTTTAAATATGATTGTGCGATGGCTTTATAGTTTTTGCGGTGCTCATTGTGCGTTAAAAACGCCGCAGGAGTAGCGTGGTTCACCTGACTTGATACCGCGACACCCGTGGATAAGCCTGCCGCTTTGGCAAGTTCCATAATGGTGGTCAGTGGGCGTTTATTTTCATCGACTGAAATCGCGCCATTATAGGTTTTAAATCCTGTGGCTAACGCGGTTGCCGAGGCGGCAGAGTCAGTCACATAACCGCTACTGCGAGCAGGGTAGGTACTTGCCATGCCCACTAACAGCCGATCGAATACGGTTTGCTCGATTTCTTGGGTATTGGGGTTGTCTTTAAAGTAGCGGTAGGCGCTGGTGTAAGCTGGGCCCATGCCATCTCCCACCATGATGACCATGTTTTTAGGTTTAGCTGCTGTAGTTGAAGCTTTGTTAGTGCTTTTTAGTGCTGTAATTGGCGCGACGATTACGGGGTCATCAATTACAACCTGTTCAATTGCTGCTTTTTCCGAAATGGCTTCGGAAGTAACAGCAGCTTCAGCTTGAGTTTGGCTAGCAGTATCAGTATTAATGGCGGCTTCAGCGATAAGTTCATTGGCAACAGTGGTATTAGAAAACCACAGGGTTAAGCTAAGCAGTAAGCCTAGCGTACGTCTTAAATGCATGTGTAGTCCCAAATGTGTTCGACAATATCAGCAGCAATGATCTCCACTGCTGCTATCCTTTTGATTTATGCTTTTTTATTGATACGCGCTTCAATTGAGTCCATCAACATCCCAGTAATATCCACATCAAATGCGGCTTCAATTTCTTTGATACAAGTTGGGCTGGTGACGTTAATTTCAGTTAGCTTGTCGCCAATCACGTCAAGACCAACAAAGATAAGCCCACGCTTTTTAAGCTCAGGTCCGATAGTGTTAGCAATATGCCAATCAGATTCCGATAACGGCTGCGCCACACCACGGCCGCCAGCGGCTAAATTGCCACGGGTTTCGCCTTTTTGTGGAATGCGTGCCAGTGAGAAGGGCACTGGCTGGCCATCGACCACTAAAATGCGCTTATCACCAGAAGTAATATCTGGAATAAAGGCTTGTGCCATGGCGTATTGCTGACCTTCATTGGTTAAGGTTTCAATAATAACGCCTAAGTTAGGATCATCTTTCTTAACGCGGAAAATTGAACTGCCACCCATACCATCAAGTGGTTTTAAAATGATATCGCCTTTGGCTTTATGGAAAGCGCGGATGCGTTGCTCATCTCTGGTGACTATGGTTTCTGGGGTGAATTCTGAGAACCACGCAGTAAACAGCTTTTCATTGGCATCACGTAAACTTTGTGGCTTATTAACGATCAGTGTACCTTGCTCTTCAGCGCGCTCAAGCATATAAGTTGCATAGATAAACTCAGTATCAAATGGTGGGTCTTTACGCATTAAGATGACATCAAGGTCAGCCAGTGGCGTATCAATACTGTCGCCTAATTCAAACCATTTTTCAGAATTTGCTGCAACAGTCAATGAACGCATGGTGGCAGTAGCCTCGCCATTAACCATAGCAAGATCATTCATTTCCATATAAAACAACTGATAACCGCGAGCTTGCGCTGCCATTAACATGGCGAAACTAGAATCTTTTTTAATGTTAATCTCACTAATTGGATCCATTACTATGCCGAGCTTAATCATACTTTTATCCTTATATTCTCAATGCATGCATCATTGATTAACCAATATCACCAAACCTAAGTTGCAAGGCGGTGATAGCCGTTAGCGAAGCGGTTTCTGTTCGTAATACTCTTGGACCGAGCAATACATCGGTAAATTGTTGGGTTTCTGTCATGGCGATCTCTTCTTCTGATAAACCGCCTTCAGGACCAATTAGCAAACGAACTTTATGGCTATCTTTACTCTCATCCAATGACAGACCATTAATACCATGTGCCGCTCTTGGGTGTAGGTTCAACTTTAGCGCATCGGTTTGCTCAGCGCACCACTGACTTAAGGTCATGGCTGGGCGCACAACAGGGACCACACTTCGCCCTGATTGCTCGCAAGCACTAATGACAATTTTTTGCCATTGAGCGATTTTTTTATCGAGCCGTTCGCCATTAAGTTTGACTCCACAGCGATCTGAAAATAGCGGGGTTATGGTGCTGACACCCAATTCAACAGACTTTTGAATAGTAAAGTCCATGCGGTCACCACGAGAAATAACCTGGCCTAAATGTAAATCTAACGGTGACTCTGAATCATTTGCCGTTTTTGTAATGATTTCCACAGTGACATTCTTTTTATTGGCGCTGATGATATTGGCTAAATAGTCATAACCATCACCGCTGAATAAACTGATTTGCTCACCTTGTGTCATACGCAGCACTCGGCCAATGTGGGCTGCACCGTCTTCATCAAGCTTTACTTGTTGGTTGAGCGCTAGCTCATTGACGGGCTGATAAATTCTTGGAACTCGCATAAATAACAATCCTTAATCAATGAGGCTGAGGGTTTGGCATTGTTTTAAGACAATTTTATTATGGTTACCCTGTTTTTCTGCAATTAAACGATCCCGCAGGCATTCTGTTTCGTTGACAGGGTAATAGCTGTTCCAAACTTCAAACAAGCGTTGTTGGCTAGATGAAATCGACAACCCATAAGTGTCTTGCATGTAAAAATAGGTTCTGGCAATAGCGCCGCGGCTTTGCTCAGGTGGTTGCACCTTTCGGCCCTTAAAGTCGACTACCATATCACATTGGCCATATAGGGTAGACTTTGCATTCCACTGACTAAAACGGTAATTGCTTCTGTCGCCGTTGACTTCACCCACGGTTGGAGTGAGGTTGTGTAAGTCGGCTTCCATTTTCTTAAATTCTGGGCTAACTCTGCCGCAATTTTTTCTGCCACCATCTTGCCAGCATTGTTCCTGATGGCCAAACTCCCAAGCTGAAACCACATGTTCCCATTCAATTCTGTTAGCTCTAGGGATTTGTTTCCTAACCTGATAACCACAGCTTTCTAAATCGGGTTTCCACTGCTTACCGACCACCTTAATGTCGCAGCCACAATAAAAACTGCTCATGGGGAGCGAGCTACTATAAATCTGCTGAGCAATTTTTTTAGCACTTCGAAAACTTTTCGGGTGTTCAGCTGCGTGTAAATTTGATGACGTTAAAATGATAGCGGTGAAAAGCACTAACAGCCACAGAGGCTGTAAAATATGTTTTAAATACTGTTGCACAAAAGACCCTGATTTTTATATACGGCACAGGCGTTATACGGGTGGTATAGCCTGATATTTGCGAAGGATGGTAAGGGATTGAAACTGGGGATGCAATCAATTGTGTTATTTCAATGCTAACAATGGCAAATATCACTATAAGTGAATGATAAATATTAGGATAAAGTAAAATTATTTACGGCTATGTTTTGGCTGTTAGTACCTGTGAACAGCGGATACAACGGTATTGAGTTTGATTGCGAGTGACTTTGTTGTGGCGGCGAATACTGAGCATGACCGGGCCGCACTGACAATGATACTGAAACTGTTTACCTGCAACGGATTTAGTGTCCAATTGATGGGTGGTGTCTGCAGGTATTTGATAAATGCCGTTCATTAACTGTTGCCACTCTTTACCGTGGGGCTTCACTTTGCCAAACAGTTGAAAGCACAATAAATGACTAACTTCATGGGGCACCACTTGGGTTACAAATGCATCGACATTCTCTTCTAGTAACACTGGGTTAAAGCGCAGTTTATTCAATTGTAGATGCGCAGTGCCAGCGCTTTTGCCTCTTAAGCTAAATAGAATGCTCGGACGGGGAAATTTTCGCTGCAGTTGCTGCTCGGCCAATTGATAGTCGGATTCTATTTTCAATAATACTTGCTGTTGGGCTTCGGTTTTCGGTAATGGAATACGAGCCTCTGAAGCAAGATGTTTAGTACAGGTATTTGCTATGGGGGTTGATGTTCGGCGTGCGAAAATAGATTTGAACATAATAAGCTAATCGTAAAGAGTTGTAAGTTGCTGTAGGCGAAATCGCCTGCTGATAAGGCTATAATAGCATTATCAGCAGGGCATAAAACTAATGCTAAAGCGAACCCGCAGCAAGTTTTATCATTTCGCGGATTTGCTGCACCATTTTCCATTCCATTTCTGCATCAAAACCTGCGACTCTGGGAGTATGAATATGGCCAACCGGTAAAGTACGGTTAAATTGTTGCTTTAATAAAATACTGCGATATGAAATCTCATTAGATAAATAACCGCCGCCAGAGCCTTCTACCGATTGCTCGTTAGCCAGTTCGTAAATGGACTTAGCATCAAATTGACCTCTGCTAATGCTGGTCACTTGATGATTGTCATTGATGCTCCAGTCACCTTGGGCTTGCTTCATGGCAGAGACAGGCAGTGAAAACTCCACAAACTCGGGACCGTTTAAGTTACCGCCATTAAAAAGTGGAGCCATTGGGGTGGTTTTATTTGCACCAGTATAAACGTTCAAATTGTCAGGTGCTGCTGCGCTGCGACCTCTTGCGGGGAAGCGCTCTAAATCAAAATTATCACGCCCCATACTGACAGTAAAAATCATATCAACACTATTATCACGATACATAGGCGTTAATAGTGATTCGATCATGCCGTTATCAAAGTCGGCAAAACGCACCGGGATCATCACAGTTTCGATTTGAGCTTGTTTGCCATTAACATTAAAAGTGACGCCATCTAAAGCCAAGGCTGTTAATCCTGATGGGTTACTTTGATCAATATGCTTATCTAAAAAGAATGGGTCAAAACCTGTGACGAGAATTTTAATTTGGCTTTCGGGTAAAAACTGAATGTCGCTTAAGCCTCTTGAAGACTTCTCAAACGCTTTAATCAAGATGTCACGCTGCCAAGGGACAATATTATAACCCGCATGGGCGGTTTTTAAGGTCTCTCGCATAGCAAGGCGACTCCAATATAGGCCGCGATCATCGTGTTTGCCTGACTGAACATTGGCTACCGCTTGCTGCCATAGTTGGGTGCCTTGGGCTGCGACCATTTGGGTAATGACTAGCTCATCAGTTGAGTTAACCAGCTTGTTACCTAAGCTGCTATTAAAGTGTTCATATTGATTAACCACGGCAGGCATTGAGCTCAGGGCTGTGGGTAAACGTAACTCTTCAACGTCTCGTTGTATGCTGAAGCCTTGGGCAACAGTAGGGGCTGAAGTTAGCAATAAGGCAGTAAAAGCTGCCAAAGCAGTACGGTTAAATAAGGGGGCAAACACGGGCTTGAACATGACTATTCCTTTAGGATGTTTTATTTTTATGAGTTTAATTTAACACGGCTTTAGCACTAATTCATTATTGATTGTAATGACTCTTGGCTACCATATCGTTTCGCGAAAAAATCTAAAAAGGCGCTAATATTACTGGCTAATTGCCGTCTACTTGAATACACCCCGTACACTTTGAAGGGTTCCATAGGCCACTCTTGCAGTAATGGCACTAAACTGCCTGCTGCCAGTTCTTGCTTACAGCTATTATTGGATAGCATGGCGATACCAAAATCATCTTGAGCGAGGCGTTTGACCATACTGGCACTATTGACCCTGACCTTGCGTTTAAAGGTGGCCATGGTTTTGCGATTGCCTTTACCTACCGGCCAAATAGGCGCCGACATGCTGGTGCCTAATAATATGCCACTGTGCTGGGCCAGCTCTTGAGGGGTTGCTGGTGTGCCTGATTTTTTGAGATATCCAGGGCTTGCAACTAATATAGGTTGGCGTTCAAACAATAACCGCGCCACTAAGTCAGAAGATTCTAATGGGCCATATTTTATGGCAATATCATAACCTTCGCCGACTAAGCCAACATTACTGTCGGTGAATTGAACGTCGAGCTCGATGTTGGGATAAAGGCGCATGAAGCTACTGCAAAGGGTGGCAATGACGTCTTGAGAGAATGACACCGGAATGGCAATCCGCAATGAACCGGAGATATCGCTATGGGTATTTTCGATAATGGCTTTGGCGGCTTCAATTTCTTGGCGGATAGAATCACAATGTTGATAGAACAAAGCACCAATTTGAGTCAGACTTAAATTACGGGTATCACGTTGCAGCAAGCGTACACCAAGTTGCTCTTCTAGCTGAGCGACTTTACGACTTATGGTTGATTTTGGCTGGCCAATATCTCTGGCCGCTTGGGAGAAACCTTTTGCTCTAACTACTGCTGCAAACAGCATCATACCGTTTAAATCAGGCACCTTAGCCTCACTGTCTCAAAAATGGAACAAAGCGTCCCCAATAGTTTAATGGTAATTGTACAGGGAACAAAGTTATATTTACCGACTAAAAATTTTAGAGGCTATATAAGCAGAGGATCTAAGGATGACTAGCAAAAAGCAGCCCGTACACAAGACATCGGCACAATCGGCTGACCCGCTCTTTCTTAAAGCGGAGCATTTAGCTAAAGATTTTTCATTATTTCCAGCTCACAGTAAGCAAACTTTAGCTGAAGAAATCAAAGGATTGTTATCTGAAGATGCGATCCAAGCAAATTTAAAAGAACTGTCGACCTTAGATGTCGATAGTTATGTGGCTAAAGTTATTCAACCGACTTTAGATAAAAACCGCCCAAGTGCAAAACGTGTTATCGCTGATCTAAAAGGTAAGTTGATCACTGAGTTTCACTTAGGTTCTTTTTACAGTGCTGAAATTGAATTAAATTTCGGTTCACGTACTCGCCGCATTGGTTTTATCGCCCAAGAAAGAACCTCGGCAAACGGTGCGTGGATGCCTGAGCATCATTTAGCTGCATGTAAAGCGATCCGTCACTTTGCTGAGTTATCAATGCCAATCGTTTACTTAATTGATACTCCTGGCGCCGATGCGGGAGAAGTGGCTAACAGCCAAAACCAAGCCCATACCATTTCAAAAGCCATTGCAGAAAGTGCCAATGTTGACGTCCCAACTGTCGGTATCGTGATCGGCGCAGGTTACTCTGGTGGCGCGATTCCATTAGCGGCGGCAAACATCTTATTGTCATTACGTGACGGTATTTTTAACACTATTCAACCGCAAGGCTTACAAAGCATTGCCCGCAAGTACAACTTGTCATGGCAAGAATGTGCTAAGTCTGTGGGGGTATCACCAGAAGAGTTGCTTTCTGCTGGTTGTATTGACGGTATAGTTGATTTTTCTCCTTATGATAAAGACGAGCGTCAGCATAACCTGCGCCGCGCGATTATCAGTGGTATTGAAGCGGTAGAAAATGCAGCCATCACTTTTGTACGTGAATCTGACGATTTACGAGAGCATTATGATCGTAGTTTAGCGCGCTATTTAGACCCCTCTAAAAACCTTTCAGCCTTAGAAAATAACCAAGGCTTAGCTGTGGCGAACAGTCCAACCATGCACCACAATGTGTTTGGTAGTGCTTATCGTTATTTGCGTTATCTCACTGTGCGCAGTCGTATTCATTCAATTTCGGTTGAACAGTATGGCCGTTTGTCGAAAGTGAGTGTACCTGAAGGTGATTTACTGGCGCGTATTCAGCAAGAGCAAGACAGTGTATTTCAATCTTGGTTAGCGACGCCTGATAAATTAGTTTACGACGAAGAGTTGAATAAGCTTTGGGGCACTTTTGATGCCAAACGTAGCGAGATTTCAGCTGAACGTAACGTGATCACTCGTTTCATCTTAGGTGAGCCGAAAGAGAACTATAAGAAAGCCCGTAAGGCATTGCTCTTTAACATCGGCTGGTCTTTGTATCATCGCTGGAAAGGTAACTCAGCTAACAACTTCAAAGGCTTAATTAAGCACCTTGAATCATTGCCATCATCTACTACTCAAGCGCCTTGGCCTGAGCTGAATCAACTGACTGTACTTGATATTGTGGTCAATGATGAGTTGCGTGAAGACTTCATTTGGCAATGTCATAACGTATTAATCTTTAATGCACTATATGACAATGTGGTGGTTAACTTAGCGTCGATTTCCAAAGAAGCGATGATGTCTAAGAGCTTGTCACGTGAATCAGTTGATAAGTTATTGCATAACGCCATCGATACTGCGTTATCAAATAATGATGAAGCCAACGATAAGAGCAAGTTCTATAAATGGCTTAAATTCTTCATGGCGCAATCTAACCGTGCAGAACTGTTAACCCGTGTAGAGCAATGGAAGAGTGTCGGTTTCCCGCAATTAAACGACAGTTTATTTGTTATCTTAACCTACTTCTTTGAGCGTTTATTGCCAGAGTATTTCGACAGTGAAGAAGATCAATCTAAGTACACAGGTGCTATCAACCCTGTGCGTATTGGTCGTCGTAAAGATTTCTGGAACCGCCTCACCATGGGCTACCAAGATCTACTGATCCAAAAAGTCCTTCGTGATGAAAAGCGCCAAGGGAAAATGGGTTGGGAAAATATTATTGGTAAGTTCTTCACCGAATTTGAAGAGCTTAATGGCGATAAGATGTCTGCCAACTTGCTCAACTTCCCAGGTTTCCGTTTATCTATTGAAGATGCATTAGACAAAGGTATTCGCCCATGTGGTTTAATTACCGGTTTAGCTGACTTTGATAATAACGGTCAAACACTGCGTGTCGGTGTTGCGGTATCAAACATTGCCTTCCAGGCTGGTGCGTTTGATATGGCCAGTGCTGAGAAGTTCAGCGCGCTATTAATTGAATGTGCTAAGCGTAAATTGCCAGTGGTTTGTTTTATCAGTTCTGGTGGTATGCAAACCAAAGAAGGTGCAGCGGCACTATTCTCAATGGCTGTGGTTAATGACCGTATCACCCGTTTTGTACGTGATAATGAATTACCGGTATTGATGTTTGGTTTTGGTGATTGTACCGGTGGCGCACAGGCAAGTTTTGTGACCCATCCGTTAGTGCAAACTTATTACCTATCAGGCACTAATATGCCATTTGCTGGTCAAATGGTGGTGCCTGCATACTTGCCATCAACAGCAACGCTATCTAACTACTTATCTAAAGTACCGGGTGCGATGACGGGCTTAGTGCATAACCCATTCACCGATACTCTTGATAGCCAATTATCAAGTATTGATCCGTTAATGCCACTGCCAACATTGCATGCCCAAGAGATCATTGCTAAAGCGGTATCAACCTTAGTGCCTGAAGTTAAAGCCATTGAAGAGAAGATTGTTCAAGACGATCCTCGTGCGTTAATGAAGCCGATTGATAAAGTGCTTATCCATGCACGTGGTTGTACTGCGGTTAAGTTGATCCGTAAAGCCCATGACAACAAAATTAATGTTGTTTTGGTGGCATCAGATCCTGATATGACCTCAGTGCCTGCAGACATGCTTAAAGTGAACGATAAGCTGGTTTGTATTGGTGGTAACACCTCTGATGAGAGTTACTTAAATGCCTACTCTGTCCTGAAAGTGGCAGATTACGAAAACGTTGATGCGCTTCACCCTGGTATTGGCTTCTTGTCAGAAAGCCCGCAATTTGCTGCTTTATGTGTTAACAATGGCGTAAACTTTGTTGGCCCAAGCGTGCATTCGATGACGACTATGGGTAACAAATCAAACGCGATTAAAACCTCACAAGGCCAAAACGTGCCTGTTGTGCCGGGTAGCCACGGTATTTTGACCAACGCCGAGCAAGCGGTAAACGTAGCGCTTGAAATTGGTTACCCTGTATTGCTTAAAGCGGTACAAGGTGGTGGTGGTAAAGGCATCCAAGTGGTAACTAAAGCTGAGGACATGATTGGTTTGTTCCAAAAGACTTCAACTGAAGCGGCTGCAGCATTTGGTAACGGTGACCTTTACCTTGAGAAATACGTCACCTCATTGCGTCATATCGAAGTGCAGTTACTGCGTGATAAGTTTGGTAACACCAAAGTGTTGGGTATTCGTGACTGTTCAGTGCAACGTAATAACCAAAAAGTGATTGAAGAATCGGGTTCAACCATGTTGCCTGAAGAGCTTAAGCAACGGGTACTTGAATACACTCGTGCATTAGGTGACGCCACTGATTACATGGGTGCGGGTACGGTTGAGTTTATCTACAACCTTGATGCTAACGAAGTGTACTTCATGGAAATGAATACCCGTCTGCAAGTTGAGCATCCAGTGACTGAAGCAACCTCAGGAATCGATATTGTTAGTGCCCAGTTTGATATTGCTGCGGGTCGCTCAATTGAAGATCTAGAGCCAGTTGAACAAGGTTACGCCATGGAAGTGCGTATTACTGCTGAAAAAGCAGCCCTTGATAGTGATGGTGTACTGCAGTTGTTGCCAAACCCTGGCAAGATCAGTGAGTGCTTCATGCCTGAAAGAGACGATGTTGAAATCATCTCAATTGCTGAAACGGGTAAAGAAGTATCGCCATATTACGACAGCTTAATCGCGCAAATTATTATTCGCGGTGAGTCTCGTGAAGATGTGATCACTAAGATGTCTGCTTACTTAGATGAAGCTTACATCAAAGGTATTGCCACTAACATTCCATTATTGAAGCTTATCCTTAAGGATGCGACCTTCAATCAAGGTGTTTACGATACTAACTATCTACCACGCTTGATGGCTGAGTTAGATGTACCTGCCTTGATTGCTGAAATGGAAGCGGCGGCCGAAACTGTTGGTTTAGATACCGAGTCTTTACGGGTTGCTGAAAGTAACGAGCTTAAAGTGTTAGCCCAAGGCGCTGGTATTTTCTATACCTCACCAGCACCGGGTGAGCCTGACTTTGTTAAAGAAGGTGACATAGTCACAGTAGAGCAAACATTAGCGCTAACTGAAGCGATGAAGATGTTCTCTCAAGTAAGCTTAGCCGGCTTTAACCGTCAAAATGCAGTGCTGTACCCTGAAGATAAAAAGTATCGCATTGAGCGCATTCTAAACGGTAATGGTCAGCAAGTTTCTCAAGGTGACTTACTGTTTGTGATTTTGCCCCTTGATGGCGAATAAGCTTAACGCTTGATTGCTTGATGACACAAAAATCCCTAAAGCTTTTTTAGGGATTTTTTTATGTCCGACAGCGAATTAAATACTTTTGCATCAGTCGACGAAGAACAACTTAAATTCACCTAAATGAAGGCTATTAAGTCAATATTAACCTTGTTGTAGTAACCTAAGGTCAATTTAAACAGCTTAGAAGTAAAAAAACACTATTGTTCGAAAAATAAACGATAAGTTTTATTTCTCTGTTTTATATAAGAAATGTGTATTTTTATCGAATTTATTTACGTAAAATGCGATAAAAATTGCAAGTCCTATTTGCGCTATTGCAGGTTCCAACTTACAATATGCGCCTTAAATAACCTGATGTGCGGTGTGTCTAAGTTTTTACACGCTCCGTCTACCTCTTAACTAATCATTAAAGTTGAATCATGACCGAATTATCCAAATACAGAAACATTGGTATCTTCGCTCACGTTGACGCGGGTAAAACCACGACCACCGAGCGTATCCTAAAGCTAACCGGTAAGATCCATAAGATCGGTGAAGTTCATGATGGTGAATCTACTACTGACTTCATGGAACAGGAAGCTGAGCGCGGTATTACTATTCAGTCAGCAGCAGTAAGCTGTTTCTGGAATGACCACCGTTTTAACGTTATTGACACTCCTGGTCACGTTGACTTCACTGTTGAAGTTTATCGTTCACTAAAAGTGCTTGATGGCGGTGTTGGTGTATTCTGTGGATCTGGTGGTGTTGAGCCTCAGTCAGAAACTAACTGGCGTTATGCTAACGAATCAGAAGTTGCTCGTATCATCTTCGTAAACAAATTAGACCGTATGGGTGCTGATTTCTTACGTGTTGTTAAGCAAACTAAAGATGTTCTAGCTGCTAACCCACTAGTTATGGTTCTTCCTATTGGTATCGAAGATGAGTTTAGTGGTGTTGTTGACCTACTAACTCGTAAAGCTTGGGTATGGGACGAAACTGGCGAAGCTGAGAACTACAAAATCGAAGACGTTCCAGCTGACATGGTAGACATGGTAGAAGAATACCGTGAAATGCTAATCGAAACTGCTGTAGAGCAAGACGATGACCTAATGGAAGCTTACATGGAAGGCGAAGAGCCATCTATGGAAGAAATCAAGCGTTGTATCCGTCAGGGTACCCGTGATATGTCATTCTTCCCTACATACTGTGGTTCTGCGTTCAAGAACAAAGGTATGCAGCTTCTTCTTGATGCTGTTGTTGACTACCTACCTAACCCAGTTGAAGTTGACCCACAACCTCTTACTGATGAAGAAGGTAACGAAACTGGCGAACACGCTTTAGTTTCAGTTGACGAGCCATTCAAAGCGTTAGCATTCAAAATCATGGATGACCGTTTTGGTGCACTAACCTTCGTACGTATCTACTCTGGTAAGATCAACAAAGGTGACACCATCCTTAACTCGTTTACAGGTAAAACTGAGCGTGTTGGTCGTATGGTTGAAATGCAAGCTGATGAGCGTAACGAATTAGATTCAGCGCAAGCTGGTGACATTATCGCTATCGTTGGTATGAAGAATGTTCAAACTGGTCACACTTTATGTGATGTTAAACATCCTTGTACTCTTGAAGCAATGGTATTCCCAGAGCCAGTTATCTCTATCGCTGTAGCGCCAAAAGATAAAGGCGGCAGTGAGAAAATGGGTATCGCTATCGGTAAAATGATTGCAGAAGATCCATCTTTCCGCGTAGAAACTGACGAAGACTCAGGCGAAACCATCCTTAAAGGTATGGGTGAGCTTCACTTAGACATTAAAGTAGACATCCTTAAGCGTACTTACGGTGTTGACTTAATCGTTGGTGAACCTCAAGTTGCTTACCGTGAAACTATCACTAAGGTTACAGAAGATAGCTACACGCATAAGAAACAGTCTGGTGGTTCTGGTCAGTTTGGTAAAATTGACTATGTTATCCGTCCTGGCGAGCAAAATACTGGCTTTACTTTCAAGTCTTCAGTTGTTGGTGGTAACGTTCCTAAGGAATTCTGGCCTGCAGTTGAGAAGGGCTTTGCTAGCATGATGAATACCGGTACTGTTGCTGGTTTCCCTGTGTTAGACGTTGAACTAGAACTTACAGATGGTGCTTTCCACGCAGTTGATTCGTCAGCTATCGCGTTCGAAATCGCTGCTAAAGGCGCATTCCGTCAATCTATGCCTAAAGCTGGCGCACAACTTCTTGAGCCTATCATGAACGTTGACGTATTCAGCCCAGATGACAACGTTGGTGATGTTATTGGTGACCTTAACCGTCGTCGTGGCATGATTAAAGACCAAATGGCTGGTGTTACTGGCGTTCGTATTAAAGCTGACGTACCGTTATCAGAAATGTTCGGTTACATCGGTTCACTACGTACTATGACATCAGGTCGTGGCCAATTCTCTATGGAATTCGCTCACTACAACCCATGTCCTAACAGTGTTGCTGAAAAAGTAATTGCTGACGTTAAAGAACGTGAAGCTGCTGCTAAGAAGTAATTCTAGCGTTTAAGCTTTAATAAAAACCGCTGCAAGCTAATGCTTACAGCGGTTTTTTTATGCTTTAAATTTGAGGATAAAAAATAAAAATTATTAAT
>NZ_MCTY01000124.1:1134-2532 GCF_002873635.1 Shewanella sp. 10N.286.52.B9 | reverse complement strand
TTCTAAAATAGTTTAAAAATTTATTTTTTTTGTGCTGGTAACGGTAATGGTACTGCATGAGGTTTAACATCACTTTCACTCTTGAATAAATCTGGATTGGTAAATCGAGCGCCGTGATTAAATAGGTCGTCTGGTGCACCAGGCTCTTTCCACCAGATATACATCAAGTGTAATTCTTCAGTGTTTGATAAATTAACCCATCCATGAACATCATAAGGTTTATGGAACATAAGATCACCAGGACCAACTTTTTGTTTTACACCATTAACAAACCACTCAGCCTCACCAGATATTACGTAGTATGTCTCTGGTGCCGGATGATGATGAGCGGGGTATGTTTTACCGGGTAACATTTTTACTGTCCCCATATAAACTGACTCTGATTTAATTGGAGCCCCAGATGGAGCAATCATATCTGTATAACTATAATGAGAATCTTTATCTGCCACACCATTCTCCCCTTTTCCTCGATACCATTCTGGATAGCTTTTATTAGCTTTACGAATCATTTTATCTTCATTTACAAAAACGATATCAGATGAGTGAGTCCCATAAACTGGATATTCAGCAGCAGGATAATTTTGTTGTTGGTTCTTGTAAATTACCTCTGGTGTATAAGTTGCTATACATGGTGTTGCTAATCCAATTAAAACAATACCCATAACCATTTGTCTATATTTCATTGTTAAGCCCTTTCTCAATCGATAATGTTAAGTTGTTATTACAATTGAGAAGATAATAATAATCACGAGTTAGTAACGTGACAGCCATCACACTCACTATCTAGTTAACTATCGTAATGTCATAAACGTGAAATGTATCATCTTAATAACCCTAAATGCAGTACTTAATTTTCAATAACTTATAATGTTGTGAATTTGCATACGACTGACACTTTAAGGTGACTTACATCACAAGTGAGTAAAATAATTTTCGTAAAGATATAAATGCTATGATTGCTTTAATCTTTTAAATTAATTCAATTTATATTGGTAACTATATGCGTAACATGAAAATACTGATTATTGATGATGAGCAAGACTGGTTAACTTGTTTTGTGGAAACAATTAAATCAATAGAGGAGAGTGCGCAAATTTTAAGTACTACAGACCCTAAGATAGCTTTAAAACTAGTGACTGAACATTGTTTTGATTTGATATTCATTGACTTAAATATGCCAATTATTAATGGTGAGTTTCTTATTTTAGAAGTTAAGTCTATATCTCCAAATTCACAAGTAGTTATTGTATCTGCAAATACAAAAATAAACTGCGCGGTAAAGTGCATAAGACTTGGAGCTGATGACTACATAGATAAGGGGGATGATTACGACCAATTTATGAAACAATTAGAATTGTGTTTATTATCAACAAACACTAACCAATCAAACCAATCAAA
>NZ_MCTY01000124.1:0-289 GCF_002873635.1 Shewanella sp. 10N.286.52.B9 | reverse complement strand
AACCAATCAAACCAATCAAATAATGAAATATCGTCATTATTTTCAATAAAAACATTAATGGGATTTTTTTTAATGAGATTGAACAAGGGTTATTTAAATTTAGTGACTTACAAACTTTATGGATAAAAGGTAGAGGTAGTAGTGGTAAAAGTTATATAATGAAAGGGCTAATTTATAAGTTCTATAAAGAGTTTGATGATAGTATTTACTTTGATCTAAAAGATAATAATTCAGCATCACTAATTTATGATGCACTAACAAATAAAAAAAAGAGGGTGTAACAGATTCT
>NZ_MCTY01000123.1:0-1878 GCF_002873635.1 Shewanella sp. 10N.286.52.B9 | reverse complement strand
GATATTTATTATTTAATAAAACTGTATAAAGAACCTGAAACTAGATCAGAATAAACCCTTTAAGTTTGTCGTTTTATCTACGTATATAGTTGCCTTCTAGTTGCACAGGTAATCAGCTTGTAAACTATTGATGCAATATTTACACTTAATTTGGTGTGAGATCAGTAATGACTCAATTGTATTTAAATATCATTAAATGGTGAGGCGAATGCTTCGCCATTTTTTTTGCTAGTGAATCGTAAAAATAGATTGTAGCAATTCATCTTAATCGTTTTAACTTTATTTTCGCTGCGGTTATTATGATTTCAATGAAACGCAGCCAGGAGAAATATCGTGGCGACAGTATTTGATTTAATTGAGCAGTGGCTAGATGTCACAAATCAGGAGTAACAAATGGATAATAACAATTACTTAACTAGCCAAAATGGTGCCCCAATAGCTGATGACCAAAATTCATTATCAGCAGGTGAGCGTGGTCCATTATTATTACAAGATTGGCACTTAATTGAAAAATTAGCCCACTTTAACCGTGAGCGTATTCCTGAGCGAGTAGTACATGCAAAAGGTACCGGTGTTTATGGTACTTTTACCTTAACTAAAGACCTAAGTGATTTCACCTTGGCTGATCACTTTAATGGTGTGGGCAAGCAAACTGAGACCTTCATTCGCTTCTCAACTGTTGGCGGCGAGATGGGTAGCGCCGATGCAGAGCGTGATCCTCGTGGTTTTGGTTTACGTTTTTATACTGCCCGCGGTAATCATGACATTGTGGGGAATAACACTCCGACATTCTTCTTACGTGACGGCATTAAATTCCCTGACTTTATTCATACCCAAAAGCGTAACCCGCAGACTAATTTGAAAGATCCGCAAGCAATGTGGGATTTCTGGTCATTAAACCCAGAAGCCATGCATCAAGTGACTATTTTAATGTCAGATCGCGGTATCCCAGCTAATTACCGTCAAATGCACGGCTATGGTTCACATACTTTCTCATTATGGAATGCCAAAGGTGAGCGTTACTGGGTCAAGTTCCACTTTAAATCACAGCAAGGTGTAGTGAACTTAACTGCAGGGCAAGCTGATATTTTAAAAGGTATTGATCCTGACTCATCGCAACGTGACATGGTTGCAGCTATCGCCGATGGTAACTTCCCTAAGTGGGCTGTAAAAGTGCAGATAATGCCTGAAGCAGACGCCAATGATTATGCAATAAACCCATTCGATTTAACCAAAGTATGGCCACATGCAGATTATCCATTAATTGAAATTGGCGAACTTGAGTTAAATCGTATGCCAGACAACTACTTTGCTGAAGTTGAGCAAGTTGCATTAGCACCAAGTAACTTGGTTCCTGGTGTCGGCGCTTCACCTGATAAAATGTTGCAAGCACGCTTGTTCTCTTATGCAGATGCTCAGCGTTATCGTATTGGAACTAATTACAACCAATTACCGGTAAATTGTCCTCATGCCGCTAAAGCTAACCATCATCAACGTGCAGGGGCTATGGCAGGGACACAATGCCCATATAACGGCAGTCAAACAGGTGCAGATTCAAGTGCCAATTACGGCCCAAGCACTGCTCCGGCAGCACTTCAAGAGCCGTCTCAATTTATTGAGCCGCCACTAAGACTTGATGGCGAGGCTGCAAGATATAGCCGTTATGACCAAGATGACTATACTCAGGCGGGTAATTTGTACCGCATCTTTAGTGAAGAAGAAAAGCAGCGTTTAGTTGAAACCATTGCAGGTACATTGAGCCAAGCAAGTGAAGATGTGCAATTGAGAATGGTTGAGCATTTCTTAAAAGCTGATAGCGATTATGGTCAACGCATCAAAACACTTTTGGAAGCATAATGCGAGGGTGTAACAGATTCT
>NZ_MCTY01000122.1:2795-3119 GCF_002873635.1 Shewanella sp. 10N.286.52.B9 | reverse complement strand
GGTGTTCAATTTAATGCAACCCAAGCTATTTGTGATACGTTTCAAATCTAAGAATTCAATATCATTTTTATTACAACTGAATGTATTTTACTGTGATAAGTCACTAACTCAAAAGGGGTAGGTTGAGCGAGTATCGCCCACATTCGAAAAATGTTGTGAAATGGATGATATGAAACAATTAAATACAACTGCTGCTTTGCTTGCATTGGCGATACTTTCAGGCTGTGGAAGTGATGACTCCAACAGTGCTCCAACCCCGCCAGATTTACCTGAAACAGGCCAACCACCACAAACTGGTAGCGAGGTATTCGATAATGTTTGGGG
>NZ_MCTY01000122.1:1551-2049 GCF_002873635.1 Shewanella sp. 10N.286.52.B9 | reverse complement strand
ACCGGATATAAAATGGCAATTAGAAGGACCAATAACCATCTACTTCGACAGGATGGACAGAGCTGATTGGGTTGCTCAATCTGAAAGACGACATGCCGATATTAAACATGGATTCACTGTTGAAGCAGAAGAGGTTCGTCGGGTTATTCCAACACCGCTGCGGGATGATTTGTTTAATGATGGTCAAATCACTTTTGCAGAAGTGCTGCTATACCTATCTCAGACCCGTGATGATTTCCATGTTGAGTACCAATGGGGCGAAGATATCGGTGCTTATCGCTATACGGTATGGCGTAATGAGGATGGTAGTGCTGTAGAGTTTGATATTGATGGAAAACCAGTTGGAGAAGGCGATCCTAACTGGTATGCCAATTGGATCCCAGATACTGCAGACTTTAAGAGAGAATATAAATACACCAATTGGGGGGAAAACGTTGGCACTCGTTTAGAAATGACAGTGCTGCAATCAAATTCAGGTGTATTACTGCGTCCAAGAAG
>NZ_MCTY01000122.1:0-784 GCF_002873635.1 Shewanella sp. 10N.286.52.B9 | reverse complement strand
GTATTACTGCGTCCAAGAAGTGAGGCTTATACCTACCGACGTGAAGAAATGCAAAGAACACAGGTTGAGCGTCGCAACGAAGCTCAGGCTCAGTTCTCTGATAATCGTATAATTATTCCTGAAGTTATGCTTGATCCTGTTGATGGCGAACCAAGATATTTTTATAACGTCGAGGTTAGACCACATAACTTACGTCCTGACATATATAAGAAAGATGCCATGATCACCATGGCGGATATTTATATGAGTATGCATGAAGATGGGCTGATTGATGTTGGTTTTTCATACTGGGGTAAGATATCCACAGGTATAGATATTCAGCACTTCATTATTAATTCTGTTGATGGTGCCACTAACCAGGCTCGATACGCATATGCGATTAATGGTTATGAGCGCCGTTATATAAAAGATTGGAATCACAAGTACGGCCTTGGAGGTATGTCTAAGCCTGAAGACACGCCACCGGCAACATTCTGTGATGGCATTGCCCTTGATGGCTCAGCCACTGGCACATCAAACGGTCAAATTGATCAAGAATGTGGCGAATACTTTGCAAGTAAAGGCATTGAAATTGACCTTACTGATTGGTACGGCGACAGAAATATGCACACCTTTGCAGATGTTTGGCCTATGTATTACCCCGTTGATTATACCGCGGTAATGGCTAGACAGTTGACGTTTGCTGCACCAGAAAGCCATCGGGTTGGCGGGGATAATCAATATCCTATTTACGATATTAATGAAGCTATTCGTCCATTATCAGCAGAGCATTTTGGCTGGGGCG
>NZ_MCTY01000121.1:0-210 GCF_002873635.1 Shewanella sp. 10N.286.52.B9 | reverse complement strand
CAAGACCTTAGCCATCCAAGACCTTAGCCATCCAAGCCCTTAATCGTCCAAGCCCTTAACCATCCAAGACCTTAGCCATCCAAGCCCTTAATCGTCCAAGCCCTTAACCATCCAAGACCTTAACCATCCAAGCCCTTAACCATCCAAGCCCTTAATCGTCCAAGCCCTTAACCATCCAAGACCTTAATCGTCCAAGCCCTTAATCGTCCA
>NZ_MCTY01000120.1:0-307 GCF_002873635.1 Shewanella sp. 10N.286.52.B9 | reverse complement strand
TCAACATCAGCCACTAAGTCTGGGGCATCATTTTCAGCGCCAACATTAATGGTGAGGGTTGCCGTATCAGTTGCCGTGCCGTCAGTTACAGTATATTCAACAGTATCTACGCCATTAAAGTCCAATGGAGGCGTGTAGGAGTAACTGCCATCTGCGGCAATCACAATAGTGCCACCTTCCGTTGTGGTAAAGGTGCCTTCAATAACAGAAAGTGCGTCGCCATCTAGATCTGAATCATTGGCATCCAAATCAACAGTTGAATTAAAGACAACATCTTCTGCTATAAAGATTTCATCATCGACCGCGA
>NZ_MCTY01000119.1:0-3457 GCF_002873635.1 Shewanella sp. 10N.286.52.B9 | reverse complement strand
CCCATAACCGAAGGCGTGACCCTTGTGTTATAAGAAGCATCCTCATATCCACTTCATCATTCCGGCAGGCAGCTTTGATAAAGCTAAAAAACAAAGGAAAAAGAACAAGGGTAAATACCTTTTCAACGCCTTTAACCTGGCTAAAGTCTGGCGAGCAAGACTACTGGCATATTTGGCAAAACATCATCTCAAGTTACCGACCTCAATCCCCAACAAGTGGGTGGTTGACTGGCTAGCGAAGTCGTTAATGTAACGGTCGAAAATGTGCCTTTATCATTTGATATTAGCTTTAGTGGAAACACTGAGCTAAATGAAGGTGAGAACACCGTTATCACTGCGGCTATTGCTAATGAACCTGCAGGTTTAACCTATAGCTGGACACAAGTTTCAGGCGCTCAAACTGATTTTACTGCAACGGGTCTTGTGCTAAATCTGACAACACCAGAAGTTTCAGTAGATCAAGCATTAGTGTTTGAACTTGTTGTGAGTGACGGGGAAGAAGAAACAAGTGCTTCTGTCAGTATCAATGTGGCAAAAACGTTAGATGATGGTTGGAGCGAAAACTATAGCGCGGGCAGTTTAGGAGCTGGGCTTCTATTATTATTGCCACTGTTATGGCGTCGCCGTCAGTCTTAATGACGTTAAATAATGTCAGTTAGATTATAGTGCTAATAGCTTGAATTAAGCTTAAGTTCGCTATCAGACCTTAAAAGCCAGTAATACGAAGTTTACTTTGTATTACTGGCTTTTTAATCTTCCCTTTAAATTTGAATAGCTTGTCCAAATATTCTAAATCATCATCAACTGTACTGGTCAAATTCAAACAACCTGTCGGGTTAATCACTTCTCTATATTATGTTAAGTCGATAACAACAGCCTTTCTGTAAAACACAATAATAAGTCGATTCAGTAATGCTTTTACTTGGTGTTTTTAGGCGGTCCAGTAGGTGCCTCATCTGCCGTGATGTAACCATCTTTATTTTTATCAAAATGATTAAAGCGCTTTGTGCCAGCTTTAAACTCTGAAGCCGATACTTTTGCATCGCCATCTTTATCAAATCGATTAATAAATTTATTACTTTGAGTACTGCTTTTGATTTTGTTGTTTTGTTTTTGAGTCGTTGAACCCGTCAGGTTACTTGCCCTTGCATATTCGTTAATATATTCAGTCAGAGGCTGCTCATATGTTTGGGCCGCTAAAACGACATTGCCATCTCGTACACTGCGTACATAATTCTCAACTCGAATAAAATCGCCTTGTGGCCCACGAGACATCGGTGCACCTGTTTTAGGGTCGCTGCGCTGAGAACCCGCGCCATGAACATCCATTGTTATGCCACGCATTTCACCTAAGGCTTTACCAAAGGCCACATAAACCGCTGCAGATTCTGGCACTGGCCCATCAAGATGAGTTGTTGAACTCCAGTAATAAGGATAATCTTTTTCGCCAGATTCATTCTTTATCGAAGATGTGTAAAAAATCGGGTCGATTGCCGCTGAATTAGAGGTTTCAGGTGAGCGGGTATAATCCACGATGCTTTGTAACTCTTTTGCATCTGGTAAACGCCAATCGCTATGGCCAGCTAAAGTTAGATCCTCAGAATATTGCAGTGCTTGTTGCCAATTCAAACCTTTGTTACTGTCTGTCTGTTGCCAAGTTAAACCAGTCGCCAAATCAGTGGTGGTACCATCCTTATTGTCAATGAAGTTGTTTTTACCATAGGCTTTATTTCCCCTCACAAACCTAAAGTACATTTTATTCGGCGTTTTAGTGCGTGGATTAAACTTTGGGTAACCTTTAATACGGCCATCAACAAAATTCACCCCAAAAACCGTATCATCACTTTTCATTGTTTTGCCGACATACTCGGTACTCGACCATGTTTGGGCATCAATCTCTCGTTCTCCAGCTTTAGTATTACCAAGAGGTTGATTGAAGAAACTGGTGTCGATGAAAGGGGTGAGCGCTTTTTCTCCTTTAACGCTGCCTGTAAATTGAATGAGAGAATAGAGCTCTTTAATGGTGGGAATTCGCCAGTCACCATAACCTGCTAATTTTAGAGTGTTTATTTTTAAAAGTGCTTCATCATAACTCAGTTTATCCCCCATCTGTTTTTGCCAGATTAAACCAGTGACATTATCGGTGATAGTGCCATTGTTATTGTCGGTGTAAGAAGGAGGGTTAGTGCTATAACTGGCATCTTGACCATAAAAATCATTGGCATTGTCTGGTAATGGTATTACTGCATTGTTGCTGTAGGATTTTCTTTGTCCGGTATCGACGATTGGGTAACTTGCTATCTTTTGTGATGTTTTGACTATGCTTTCCTTCACTGCAGTATTAACGGCCATAAGATCTTCACTGAAAATGACATTACCACTATAATTTTTATGAATTTCTTTTAAGCTCGCTTCAGCATCAACTTCCCCCGCAGTAAAATGGGTGTAGACCAGATTTTTGACATTAGCTTTTTGGGCAAGTGTACTGGAGTCGTTTAAATTAAGGTGAGCACGATTTTTTTTATTACCGCTCTTTTTATTTTTGTTGTTCGAACCTTTATTTATGCTTTGATCATTAGATTTTTTGTTTTTATTCCGTCCACCTATCATTACCATTCCGCCAGAATCGATAATCATATAATCTGCATTGCTCGCGAAGGTGGGCAGTGCTTCTGAATAAGTCAGATCTCCAGTAATGACAATCGATTGGCCATTGTAATCGAAGCGGTAAGCAACAGTATGAATGGTGTGTGGAACTTGAAGCGTGGTGACCTGTATATCACCGACCTTAAAGGATTCTCCGCCTTGTATATCTGTAACATCAAAAGCCTTGATACGATCGGCAAGGTTTCTCTTAGTTTTGCCTAGTCGATATGTAATATCAGCTTCATACAAATCCAAATTTGTTTCCGTGAGTTTCTTCGTATTGGGTGGACCAACAATGGTGAAGTTATTTCGCCCTAGTAACAGACGAATTAACATGGGTACAAATTCTTCATTATGATCAAGATGATGATGGGTAATAAGTAGGCTAGATAAATGACGAATATCAACGCCGAGTTTAGACAAATTAGCTTGAGTGCCATTACCCATATCAACCAATATATGAGTGTTTCCGGCAGAGATTAACGTACTCGCGCTCGCACGGTTTTCATTATAGATAGGCGAACCAGAACCAATAATAGTGGCCGTTAATTGATCTGCTGCATGAGCAGTAGCAGCTAGCAATGAACTGAACATAAAAAAACCAAATATTATCTTTTTCATAGAAACCTTTTTATGTCTATTGGATGCTATCAACAACGAAAATAGGGTAAATCAAGTCGTCATTATTGTTGCTTGGATATTTAAAATACCAATAAAAAAACCAACAAAAATAAAATTTACTTAACTTTAACAACTTTACATAACGGGCTTTAGTTTATAGTTTTATCCAGCTGTAGTGGTATAGCGAATT
>NZ_MCTY01000118.1:0-604 GCF_002873635.1 Shewanella sp. 10N.286.52.B9 | reverse complement strand
GCTCCATCCCGCGTCCGATTTTAATGACTTTTTACAATAATACTTTAACTATAATACTAATTGGTTGCGGGAGCTGGATTTGAACCAACGACCTTCGGGTTATGAGCCCGACGAGCTACCAAACTGCTCCATCCCGCGTCCGATTATATAGTTCTATTAAGTTAAGAGGTTGCATTAGTTATATTATAACCAATGAACTTTGCCGATTTATATAAGTTAAGCTCGACGAATTGTCTGCTCAATTAAATAAATTGGTTGCGGGAGCTGGATTTGAACCAACGACCTTCGGGTTATGAGCCCGACGAGCTACCAAACTGCTCCATCCCGCGTCCGTACTTAATAGTGTGTTGTTTTTATTGGTTGTGATTAATGATTTGAATCAATAATACACATTAATAAAATTAACCAATTGAATTAATATTCAATTTGAAAATTTTATTGGTTGCGGGAGCTGGATTTGAACCAACGACCTTCGGGTTATGAGCCCGACGAGCTACCAAACTGCTCCATCCCGCGTCCGAATAAAAACTAACTTGCTTAAACTTCTCTTTAGCAACCATGATTAAATGATTGTAGGAGCTGGGTTTGAACCAACGACCTTTGC
>NZ_MCTY01000117.1:0-1278 GCF_002873635.1 Shewanella sp. 10N.286.52.B9 | reverse complement strand
GTAGCGTGTTTTGAGCTGATCCAGAAAATCATTCGCGTCGAAGAAGCCAGGAATGAGGATGACGCCAAAGATAAGCTGATTGCGGTTGGCTCGGAGCAAGATGTCAGCCATGCCTTGAAATTTATCGAAACCGACTCTGAATTGTTACACCTCTCCCTAATATGTGATGATGCGGAGTTCTATCCTGATTTACAGGATGAACTTCGTAAAACGCCTGCCATAGAAAAGCGCTCACGCAAGCTCAGTCGTGTACTGATGAAAAAAGGTTTTGAGCCAATTTTCATGGAAATGGACGACAAGCAACAACTCATCGCCGCCAATGCCATGCTGCGCCAAATGGCGAAAATTGCCGACCCTGACGACAAGCTGGAAGGCTACCGCAAGGTAGCGAGCTACATCGAAGCGGGTGAATACCTGACTGATAACAAGCTATTCTCTCAGGGTATTCAGGCACTGACTGATAAAGCCATTAATCTTGATGGCATAGCACTACCGAACTTATTGGAGGACTAATGGAACTCGATATTGAAGTCATTCTGGCTGACTTAAAAGAAGGCAAAGTGCCTCGTACGCAGCAAAACCTCGATAAGCTCAACGAAACCCTGAAAGCCTATGCAGAATCAGGTCAGCGTGACTTCTCCATCACGCAAATTGGTCGGGTGTCTGCGGAAAATGGCGGATTGGCGTATGAGGCTTTTCGTGCTACCCGTAACAAGCACTACCGAACACTCATCGAAGCATGGGCGGCAAAGTACAATACCAATACCAAAAAACCGTTATCCAACACCTCACGGTCTAAATCCATCCCTGCGGATAATAAACTGCTAGAGCGCATCCCAGACCCTGCGGTACGCGCCTTGTTTGGTCAAATTATTGCGGAGCGTAACCGTTACCGCAAAGAGGTTAATTTGCTCAAGCAACACGCCAATATTACCATCGACAAACGCCCTGTGCGCCAGTTTGACACCACCGCAGAGCCAAGTGTTGAAGTGCTGCCATCCCTATCAGGCGTACTCACCGAATCAGAAAAAAGAGCCTTAGCGTATGCCATTTCTGATGAATGTATGGAAAAGAACGACTGGCAAACTACTCAGGCGGGTCAGGTAAAAGACATGGAATACAATAGCGAAGTATTCCCTAGAGGCTTTGTCACAGGGCTTCGTAAGCTATTGGGTGAGGTAGATGACTAATGGCAAGTGGGCAGCAGAAAGCGCAACAAAACCTTGAGGCATTTGAGGTCTGGAAAGCCACACAGACGGACGATGAGTTTAAACAAAT
>NZ_MCTY01000116.1:0-3011 GCF_002873635.1 Shewanella sp. 10N.286.52.B9 | reverse complement strand
CCAAATTGAGATAATTCTGGTGCCAAAGGATGCGTAAAATGAGCTTTTTACGCATCGATAATTTTGTAACATTCGAGAAAACCCATACATATCAATCTACTGCGAAATTTTTTAAAGTGTTGTATAGACCTCGTAAACAAAGACGCATTCTTTTTCCGGCAGTATTTTGAGCAATACTTACGTATTTATGAAAAATATTCGATTTACAACAATGACTTAGCGATGGTATCTTTGAGGTTTGAATTGAGCAGCCTGGAACATTATTGAGCTGCTAATGAATAAGCTGTTAGCCTACAAACTAGTAATAATTTCAATAACAATAAAAGGAGATGAAATTGAAAAAACTAATTGCATTTTTGCCATTCTTGATTGTGTCTGGAGCTTTTGCTGAAGATACAATTCCGACCAAACAAGCAAAGACAAATGGAATTAAAACATGCATTTCAGCGGTAGAAAAAGTGTCTAATTTCATTGCTGATGGCGATCATGGAGCCAGTAGCGTGTGGAATAGCAAAGTACCCGATGAGTCCGCATTTAGTTCAGTAATAGAGCGAACATACTCAGACGGAGCAATATTAACAAGCATGACAGTTGCCCGAACAAAATCAGAGCATTGTTATGCTGAATATGAAAAGGTTATTTATTTCACTGATAACTGCATGGCAACCGTTCAAAAAAACTACAAAGATGCCGAGTATAAAGGTGAGGTAAATAAGAACATCACTTCTCTTAATCAAGGTGGAGTGGATGTATTCCTAATGCCTGCTGGTACCGGTTGTGTTGTTGTAAGAAAAGAAATATTAATGGATGCAAAGTAGGCTAACAAGGCCAGTCAGTAGGACGCAGCAAAGCTGCGCCTCTGCTGGCGGCGTTATATGCAAAGGAAGGTTTTGTGACACTTGAAGCTACTTGCTGTTGTAAGCAAATATCAATAACTCTTTCAGGTAAGCCTGAAATGAACTCAGTTTGTAATTGTACTAACTGTAAACAACGTACGGGAAGTGCTTTTGGAATATCTACTTATTTTAAAACTGATGCCGTATTAAAGAAATCAGGTGAAACAACGATTTATAAGTTGTGGCATAAAGAGCAAGATCACGAACAAAATCGTCATTTTTGTACTCAATGTGGTACTACGTTGTATTGGACTATATCAACCATGCCCAATTTAATTGGTGTCGCTGGTGGTTGTTTTTCAGCTTCTGAAATTTTAGAACCAACTCATACATTAAATAACTCTAACAAATGTCAGTGGATTAGCTTTCCTTCTAACTGGCAAGTTCAAGAGTAATTTGCATATAACAAGCAATTCAACAGGACAAAAAACAGTTGGTTTTGCTCCTGCGTCGCTAATTTTAACCAACTATTTTTTGCCCGTTAATGTGGGCGTTAGGTGCACAAGGAGGTTCCATGCAATCTGCTGACAATCAAACTTTAAAGGTAATATCTTCAATTATTCTAGTTCAAGGAGGAATTTTACTTTACTGGATTATTACGTCTGATAATTTCTTCGGCTCCATTGGTTTCGCGACATTATCAAATGTAGGCATAGTGTCATGGGGCATAGCCGCTTTGGTTGTTATCTCATATGTTTGGGGGGCGGCAAGTATCTCTAATGTACGCGAACACATGTTTAAGTTTAATAAACTAAAATATTTAGCTCTACTAGGTGCTTTAGTTTCTGGATTTTTTGAAGAAATATTATTTCGAAAAATATTGATGGATTACCTTCAAGAAGAAGGTTTCAGTGATTTCATTCAAATAATTATTTCTGGTATAGCATTTGGAACCGCACACTTAGTATGGGGTGGTAAGGCTTTATCAGCGGCTATAAATGCTACTTTTTATACTTTTTTCCTAGGTTCTGGTCTTGCGCTTATCTACATAATGAGCGATAGAAATTTAGCTCTTTGCATTATCGCACACACAATAGTTACTGGTTTAATCGAACCAGGCTTAATAAAGTCAGCAGTATTAAATAAGTTGGGCTATTTGAAAGAGCGCACCTAACAAGGGTTTTCAAGTCGGACAAATTACAGTTGGCTTTTTGTTCGTGCCTCACTTATTTTAGCCAACTGCAATTTGCCGCTTAAAACGGCGTTAAATTGCTTTGTGGTTTTCGATATATGCTAGTGCTATTAAAGTTATTACCTCCTCACTTTTAGGTGTGGAAGTTTTTATGATTTATTTTTTAAAAGGTTGTTTAGGATGAATAATAAACCAAAATTGGATAATGAAACTATTTGGGTTTTTAAATGCATAGTAGATTCATTAAACCCGGTTTCTAAATGGATAAAGTTAGATAAAAAGGTTTCGCTCAGATTGGATAATTTATCTGACGGAGAGAAAAATACATTATCGAAAGTTTATTTATCATTTTTCCTCGTTATTGGTTTTTTACTCATTTGGTTAAACTACCATGATTTTAAAAGTATAGTTAATGAACTTTCTGTGTACAAAAATCCTCTCTGTGATGAAATTTATGGTGAAAAAATGAGTTGTGGCGACACCACAGCCTCATATTTTGTAAAGGGTAATGTGTTTAAGTTAACTGCCGCACTCGAGGTTTCATTTTTACTGATAGGTGTTATTTGGGGGAATATTGGCTGGGATCGTGCTGCCTTAATAAAGAGTGATGGTGTTGAAAATCTAAGTGATTACATGACCCTTCCTATAGTTCTTTCTATTATATGTTTTTCAATTTCCTATTTAACTATAGATTTATTAGCTTTGGATAATGGTAACTTTATCATGTCAAATTCTAAATCTTTTATGCTAATACCGATAATCTTGTTCTTCTTGTTTATGATTTTTTTGATGAGAGTAGCAAGAAAAAAAGTCTGCGCAATTTAACAGATAAGGATAGGCCGCGCGTAGCCGCGGCCTTATCCCAAGTGTTGAACAAGCCCGAGTGATACCTTTATAGTGTAAATATCGGCGTAAGATCTTACGCTTTTTCGATGTGTGCTGAGCAGTTACATTTTTTACTAGCCGCATCGATCCCTTAGCAT
>NZ_MCTY01000115.1:1953-2130 GCF_002873635.1 Shewanella sp. 10N.286.52.B9 | reverse complement strand
TACTTGATAGAAAGAAAGAGAAAGATATCGAAAGGTATTTTTGAGTATTTTGATTGTTAATCAAGGCGCTTGAGGAGTGAATGAGGACGTGTAGTACACTACACGACGATTGAACGACAAAAGCAACGCTGAGTAACGATTAAAAAACCAAAAAGAATGGGTCTGTAGCTCAGCTGG
>NZ_MCTY01000115.1:975-1138 GCF_002873635.1 Shewanella sp. 10N.286.52.B9 | reverse complement strand
GTCCACTCTGACCCACCAAATCTTTATTTTATCTGCGTTAATTAAATACTCGTTTAGTGAACTAAACGTCGCATTGAATTAACTTACTAAAATTCGATTTGGCTTCGCCAATTACTATAATTGGTACCTTGATATCCTACTCAACTGCATGTAAATGGGGCTA
>NZ_MCTY01000115.1:0-374 GCF_002873635.1 Shewanella sp. 10N.286.52.B9 | reverse complement strand
GTTGAGTGTTCACACAGATTACTTGATAGAAAGAAAGAGCAATATACGTTGGGTCTGTAGCTCAGCTGGTTAGAGCGCACCCCTGATAAGGGTGAGGTCGGTGGTTCAAGTCCACTCTGACCCACCAAAATCTTCATTTCTCCTAAGCGAAGATTTTGTATTAACGTATTTTGTTTTACTGCATGTAAATGGGGCTATAGCTCAGCTGGGAGAGCGCCTGCCTTGCACGCAGGAGGTCTGCGGTTCGATCCCGCATAGCTCCACCATTTACATCTTCTCAATAAGTTGAGTCGACATATGCAATTAAGAGATGCCAAAGATAATCTAACCATTATCTTTGGCTTTTTTTAGCCCGTTCTTTAACAATTTGGAAA
>NZ_MCTY01000114.1:0-42038 GCF_002873635.1 Shewanella sp. 10N.286.52.B9 | reverse complement strand
TGTAGTGGTCAAGAAATATTGGCCACAGTCTTAGAGTTTAACCAGAACAATCGTTCTGACTCATTGGGCGTCAGCCCGCCGTTATATTGATGCGGCCGAAGCTGACAATAATATCCAATAATGTATCGTGTAATTTCATTCTGCGCTTCAGTAAAATTACGATACCCTGTAGTTGGTATCCATTCTGTCTTAAGGCTCCTAAAAAAACGTTCCATAGGACTATTATCCCAACAATTCCCACGTCGAGATAAACTTTGTTTGAGCTGGTATCGCCATAATAGTTGCCGATATCTTCTGCTTGTATAGTGAGTCCCTTGATCGCTATGGAACATAACATCTTTAGGTTTACCACGACCTTCATAGGCCATCGAAAGCGCTTTGCCAGTTAAACGACTATCAGGTGATAACGACATAGCCCAGCCAATCACTTTACGTGCAAATAGATCAATCACCACAGCTAAGTACATCCAACGGTTACCAGCCCACACGTAGGTAACATCACCAACCCAGACTTCATTCGGAGCTGTGACAGCGAATTGTCGACCTAGGTGATTAGGGATTTCAATATGTTCTAGTGTCGCTTTTCGGTATTTGTGCCTAGGTACCTGGCAGCTAACTATACCAAGCTCTTTCATCAACTTAGTGGCACGATAACGGCTTAGCGAGACACCCTGCTGGCTAACCATATCTGCAATCGTTCTAGCACCTGCCGATCCATTACTTGCAGTGTGTACTTCGCTGACTAGGCTGCGAAGCTTAACCTTATCTGCGTTAATGGTTATTGGTCTCTTTCTCCAATACTTGTAACTACTACGATGAATACTGAACACTTCGCATAATGTTTTTATGCTATAGCTCTGCCTGAGTTTCTCAATTATTAGGAATTGTTCAGTGAGTCCGACATCAACAGAGCTGTGGCCTTTTTTAATATTTCGTTGTGTTCCTGGAGGCGAGCTAGTTGCTTTTTTAACTCTCGAATTTCAACTTGTTCTGGTGATATAGGTGATGCTTTATGCTGCTTACCTTGTCGCTCTTCTCTTAATTGTCGTACCCACTTATCCATGGTTGATTTGCCCACATTCATAGCTTGAGCAGCTTCAACAATTGAGTAATTCTGATCTAGCACGAGTTGTGCAGATTCAAGTTTGAACTCTGCACTAAAAAGTCTTCTTGTACGTTTTTTCATAGTGTCACCTGTTAACTTATGAGGTGATGATATCACCTCTAACTAGGTGGCCAAATTAACTATGCCACTACATAGCTTATTTACTTAACAATGTGTTAGGGGTGGGTAAAATGGTGGGTTTCAATGCGAATCACTTGCAAGGCAAAGATTAAGCCTCTGATAATAAAGTAACAATTTAAATTATAAACATTCAGATCCAGAACGTTGAGTAAGCATTTTACACACGTTTTATAAAACTAAGCCCAGCGAATGCTGGGCTTTCTATTTTAGTTTGTAAAGTTTGTAGGCCTTATAACAACCTTCGTTTCACACGCTACAACAGGTAAAACTAACCCATAGTGAGTTTGATTGCTTGTTTGGTGCCTTGAGCCCTTAATGACTATCCCATAGGTTATATCGCATTAAGGGATACTTCATGAGCTGGTACTCCAATACATTTCAGCTTCCTTAAGTGCATTCTATTGTTAATAAAAAAGGCTAATTCACGAATATCGTAGATAAAACACTGGTCAAAGCTGACTTAATCACTAGCTATGTTACAGTGAGTCTTATCGCTGAATTATCACCAAGTTATCGTTATTTAAGAAGGTTTTGTGGAACAACTCACTATCGTCATTGATTTTTTAGCAACCTATAAGTTGTTTGTTACCGTATTAATCATCCTATTGCTGTCGATGCTTAAACGCTTTGTGGTGTCTAAAATTCGTGGTGATATCGCTTTTGTGAGCGAAGGGCAGCGTAAGTGGATGTCGCGGACTAAAAACGGCACTTTCATCTTAATCGTGATGATTTTATTTTTACTGTGGCAGACAGAAATCAATAAGTTCGCGCTGTCTGTGACCGCGATTGCCATTGCCTTTGTGGTGGCGTCAAAAGAGATTATTCTGTGTTTTACTGGCTCCATTCAGCGGGCGAGTTCGCGCTCATTTGTCATCGGTGACTGGATTGAAGTGGGTAAGCTGTGCGGCGAGGTCATTGAACACAACTTAATGGCGACGGTGATCCAAGAAATCGACTTGCACCATGGTCAGTACCATTACACCGGTAAAACAGTCACCTTCCCTAATAGTATGTTTTTTAGTTATGCGGTGAAAAACCTCAATTTCATGAAGCGTTATGTTTACCATAGCTTTTCCATTACCGTGGTTGAGTTTGTAAACTTGTATCCGCTGTTTCCTGCATTAACCAGCAAGATTGAAGCCCACTGTGAAGACTTTTTTGAAGTAGCAACTCGCTATAATAATATTATTGAAAGACATGCTGGCGTTGACCTGCCAGGACCTGAGCCACATATTCATATCCATAGCGGCCCTGCGGGTGAGCAAATGGTGCATATTATGATTTTTTGCCCCACTGAACGGGCAACCCATTTAGAGCAACACATTAGAGAAGACTTTATGATTGCCTATCATGAGGCGTTTCCTAAAGCGGCTGAAACGAGTGCTTGAGTTAACCTGCTAGGCTAATGTTCAGGGCTAATGTTCAGGGATAATGCTTCGAGCTGATACTTTGAGCTAAAGATTTACCCAAAAAGAAGCCACTCAATCGAGTAGCTTTATTTATGCTAAAAATCGAGCTATCTAACTCACTGAATGCAGTACATCATGTAGTTGCTGTAGGTCTTTGACTTCAAACGTTGGCGTAATGCCATCGACGGTTTGTTTACCGTGATGATTGAGCCAACAGGTATCAATCCCAGCATTAACGCCGCCTAAAATATCTGAATGCAGGTTATCGCCCACCATCAAAATATTGTGCTTTTCAGGGTTACCCATCAGCTTAAAGGTATGCTCAAAAATACTGACATCGGGTTTGGCTTTACCAAACTCTTCAGAAATCACCACATGCTCAAATGACGACTTAAAGCCGGTGCGTTCAAGGCGCACATTTTGCAGCTCAGTTAAGCCGTTGGTGATTATGCCTAAATTGGCTTTGCCTTTTAGGCTATCAACCAGCTGTTTCGCCCCCGGTAATGGCTGACAGATATCGGCCATGGCCGCTAAAAAATCACTGTTAAGTTGCTTGGTAGTGACATTGAGCTTTTCAGCCCAATGTAAAAAGCGGGTGTGTTGCAGCTGCGCGGCATCAATTAATCCTTGTTGATAATCCAGCCAAAGCTGCTTGTTTACCGATTGATAAAATTCAAAATCACTGGCGTTAAAATCAATATCAAAGTGTGAAAACATCAGCTTTAGGCCGCTAAATATATCAAAATCAAACAGGGTTTCATCGGCGTCAAACAATATCCATTGGTACTTCATGGTTCAGCCTTATCGACGTTTTGGTTTATGAAAATGATTTGAAACAGCCTAGTTATTATTCAAATAGCGTCACTAATTGCGCTTCTTGGACAACCAAGCTGTTATATATGGTTAACTGGTTTGCCGCGCGATCGAGGTTATGGCCCTCACGATGAATACCAAAGTACACATCACCATTTAAATGATCGGTTAAAAACCGCGAACCTAGCATCAACGCCATCACTTTAATGCCTAACCACAGGCTGCGTTTTTCCAGCGGTGTTAATATTGCAGATAACTGCTCGGTATAGGCTTGAGTGGCTGCTTTAATAATCTCAGGGCGAGCAATGACTTTATCGAGCGCTGTAGAGTCTTCTTCCTCAGGTGAGCAAAACGCCCGTACCATGTCACCAAAGTCATACATTAAGTAGCCTTTCATGCAGGTGTCGATATCGATGACTGCCATGCTAGACATATCACGCTTATCAAACAGCATATTGTTGATTTTTGTGTCGTTATGGCAAATACGAAGTGGCAGTTGTTGCTCCACTTGGGCGAGCTCAGCAAATAAGGCTTGTTGCGATAACACTAAATCAACCCATTGCTGACAATCTGCTAAGCGCTGAGATTTATCATCAGCAACCGCTTGTTTAAGCTGTTGGATACGAAGAGGAAGGTTTAAGAAGTTAGGAATAACATCTTGTAAGCTATTAGCATCTAAATCACTCAATGCATGTGCAAAATGACCAAAAGCGCTGGCGGCCATTTTGGCTTCATCTTGATTAGTCACCACTTCAATTGTATGGCTATTGGCTAAATAGCTAATGGCTCGCCAATAACCTTTATCACCAAGGTTTACCGACAAACTTCCATCTTTAAGAACCACAGGCGAAATAACATCGAGCTGGTATTCACCCAAGGTAGATTTTTGGATGAGGTGATGACTCACTTTAGCAGCATTGTCGATTAACACGTCAGGTTTGGTGAACACTGTGGTATTAATTTGCTGTAGCACCATTTGCCCTGCTGGCCACTTAACCAAATAGGTTTGGTTAATATGACCATTGCCCAAAGGCGCAATAGTGGCACTTGTTACATCTGATGCTGCAATTCCATATAAAGGCAAAATTGTTTGCCTAATAAACTCAACCACCCAACACTCCATATCTTTTCTTTGCAAGCCAAACAGTTTAAGCCATCGCAGCCGGCAACACTAGTCACCTGTTGTGCTGCGATTTAAGCTCTTATAAGCTTTTCATAAATTGGCCAAATGCAGGCTCAGAGGATAATGTGGCTTGGCTGCCTTTCAGGCTAAAGTTATAACCACACAGTTTGAAGCTACCACGCATGGCAACATTGTTGATGAGCTTGGTATTATCCAGCGGTGAAAAGCGCGCTTCGGTGCCGCTATCTGCCATTAAATCAACGCTAATGGGCCTAAATTTACTGCCATCATTAAAGACTAATTCGGCGCAGCGTTTATCGCCTTGGGCTGTATCTAAACGCCAAATAGACTGGGCATCACCTTCATCACCTAACCAGCGTAACACTAAAATATCTTCTTGTAAGATAAGCCAAAAACCATCAGGCAGTTTTACTCGCGCAGTTTCATTGCTTGCTAATGGTTGCTCAATGGCTGCGGTTTCAACAGGTACAATTTCGGTTTTTTCTGTGCCAGTAAATAATAAGCTAATTAGATAGATAACTAGGCCAATTGCACACATAACCCCTATAGCTTTTGCCGCCATTATAAGTATTTTTTTATTATCTTGCGCCCACACTAACCAAGATTTAAGTAATTCTGTCATCGAACCTGACTCTAATGCGCCTCGGTCAACTCGGTAGCTGGGCTTTTCATCAGCTTGATACCTAGCCTCGTCTGTTTCGCTATTGTATCCAGCTGCATTATTTGCAGAATGGTTAAACGGATTAAGCTCAGACTCTTTATAAACGGTTTCGTGCTGATAACCAGGCTCATGGCCCAGTTCGTCATCAAAACTGTTGTTATCAAAGCTTTCAATATCAGAGTTTGCGCTATCAACGTTGGCAGCGTCAGGGCTTTCAGCCCTAAGACTGGTGTTATTGCCATGTCCAATGGTCGGTTCTTGACGCTGCCTTACTCTCTGAGCGCCTGCAACAGGTTTAGCATGTGGGCCTTGATAGCCCATAACATAAAAATTATTTCTGCGGTTTTGATTACGGCTATTGCTCTTGGGTGCTGAAAACCACGCAAAACCAGCGCTCACTATGGCCGCTAAAATAAAAATGGTCACTGACACAGCAACAGGAAAACTAAATGCAATAGAAAGGCTAAAAAATAACAATAACAAGGTTGGGATTGCCACCAAAGAGCTTGGCTTAGCTGCGTCTCGTAAACGGCGTAAGCTGCTTAAAGCACTAATGGGCAGCGCCACTACCCCTGCAATAATAGTGGTAACAGAATGAGCAAATAACAGCGCGATGATTAATACAAAAATCAAACAAGATAATTGCACAGCCAACACTCTTTGACCGTTATCTCGGCCTTGGCGACAAAATAAGGATGAAAATGACACAAGAAATCCCAATAATAAATAAACAGAAACTATATAAGCAGACTAAACAATTTCATCACTAAAGTCAGCGAAACCACTGCATTTGCCGCAAAATTAATTGTAAAAACATCAATCACAAACCATTTAGCGCCATTAACATTGCCAGTTCATTTTTTTATTAACGAATATGACAAAATGAAATAGCCTTAGGTCTTTAAGCCTATGCATTAAACTAATCAATGTATTACTAAGGTTAGAAAAAAATCGCCGCTAATAACCACAGATTTATGCAGTTTTTTCCATCACAAATCTCGCAAATTGCCATGCTTTGAGTATAATACTCGCCCTGTAAAATAATCTGGTTGGAATTTGCACTATGAGCGCGAGAGGAAATCTATTTATTGTGTCTGCCCCAAGTGGCGCCGGTAAATCTTCGCTTATCTCTGCTTTATTAAAAGATAAGCCAAGCGACATGCAAGTGTCTGTATCACACACTACCCGTCAACCACGTCCTGGTGAAGTTAATGGTCAACATTATCACTTTGCCAGCGTTGAAGAATTTAAAGCGCTCATCGCTGATGAAGCTTTTTTTGAATGGGCAGAAGTGTTTGGTAACTATTACGGCACATCCCGCAAGGTCATTGAGCAAACATTAGCCAACGGTATTGATGTCTTTTTAGATATTGATTGGCAAGGCGCAGAGCAAGTTAAAAAGCTAATGCCTGAGGCCGTTGGGGTATTTATATTACCCCCTTCAAAAGCTGAGCTTGAACGCCGCCTAACTGGCCGAGGACAAGACAGCCAAGACGTGATTGACGGACGTATGGCTGAGGCTGTATCTGAGATGTCACACTATAAAGACGCTGATTATATTATTGTAAACGATGACTTTGATACCGCACTAGACGATCTGCGCGCGATCATTCGCAGCCAAAGATCAACCTGTGCTAGTCAGATCCATACTCATAATGGTATGATTAACGATCTGTTGGCAGACTAATTGTCATTAAGTACAATTTGCGTCACTTTTTCCCATAGATAACACTGGAGTTTCACCACATGGCTCGCGTAACTGTAGAAGACGCCGTAGAACAAATCGGCAACCGTTTTGACATGATCCTGGTTGCAGCGCGTCGTGCACGCCAAATCGCTGTGCAAGGTAAAGACCCAATGGTTGAAGAGATGAATGATAAACCAACGGTTATCGCCCTGCGCGAAATCGAATTAGGTTTAGTCACCTCTAACACATTAGACGCTGATGAGCGTCAAACTGTACGTGAACGCGAAGCAGCTGAAATTGCCGCTGTTGCAGCAATTGCTGAAGGCCGTTCACTTTAAGGAGTAGCGCCACTTGTATCTGTTTGAAGGTCTAAAGGAGTCTGCCTCTGGTTATTTAGAACCAGCGCAAGTAGAGTTACTCAAGCAGGCGTACATTGTTGCGCGTGATGCCCATGAAGGGCAAATGCGCACAAGTGGCGAGCCCTATATTACCCACCCCGTTGCGGTAGCCCGCATCGTTGCAGATATGCGTCTTGATCACGAGACGTTAATGGCTGCACTGCTTCACGACACCATCGAAGATACCCCAGTTACCAAAGAAGAACTCACTGAGCTATTTGGCGTAACCGTGGCTGAACTGGTCGAAGGCGTGTCTAAACTTGAAAAAATCAAGTTCCGCGATAAAAAAGAAGCCCAAGCTGAAAACTTCCGCAAGATGATGATGGCAATGACGCAAGATATTCGCGTTATTTTGATCAAACTTGCTGACAGAACGCATAACATGCGAACTTTGGGTGCATTACGTCCTGACAAGCGTCGTCGTATTGCCCGTGAAACCTTAGAGATTTACGCACCGATTGCTAACCGTCTTGGTATTCACAATATCAAAAGCGAATTAGAAGATTTAGGTTTTCAAGCCTATTATCCGATGCGATATCGCGTTTTAAAAGAAGTCGTAAAAGCAGCCCGTGGTAATAGAAAAGAACTGATTAACAGTATTGAAACTGCCATAACCTCTCGCCTTGAAGATGCTGGAATTAACTGCAAGGTCAAAGGTCGTGAGAAAAACCTTTACTCAATTTACCTTAAAATGAGTAAAAAAGAACTGCAGTTTCAAGAAGTCATGGACATTTATGCCTTCAGAGTCATGGTCGATTCCATTGACACCTGTTACCGTGTATTAGGTGCCATGCATGGTCTTTATAAGCCTCATCCCGGTCGCTTTAAAGATTATATTGCCATTCCTAAAGCCAATGGTTATCAATCATTGCACACCTCATTATTTGGCCCCCATGCGGTTCCTGTTGAAGTACAAATACGTACTGAAGAAATGGACCTGATGGCGGACAAAGGGGTTGCTGCTCATTGGATGTATAAGAGCGGCACCAGTAGTTCACAACAAAGTACCACCCAAGTTCGCGCCCATAAGTGGATGCAAAGCTTGCTGGAGCTACAACAAAGCGCCAGTAGCTCATTTGAGTTTGTGGAAAATGTTAAAACTGAGCTATTCCCTGAAGAAATATACGTATTCACCCCAGAAGGCCGCATTTTAGAGCTGCCGGTGAATGCAACAGCGGTCGACTTTGCTTACGAAGTCCATACCGATGTGGGTAACACCTGTGTCGGCGCCCGTGTTAACCGTCAAGCTTATCCATTAAGTCAGCCGTTAATATCAGGCCAAACCGTTGAAATTATTACAGCTAAAGGCGCAAGACCTAATGCTGCATGGCTTAACTTTGTCGTAACAGGTAAAGCCCGCGGTAAAATTCGTCAAGTCTTGAAAAGTTTAACCAGTGACGATGCTGTGGCGCTCGGCAAACGGCTACTGAACCACGCATTAGGTGAAAACAAGCTTGATGACATCACCTTAGAGCAGCTTAAAAAAGTTATTGCTGAAACTAAGCATGACAATCTTGAATCGTTATTGGCTGATATCGGCCTAGGTAATGCCATGAGCATTGTGGTTGCCCAGCGCTTAATGGGTCACAAGCTCACCACTAAGAATGAAGATAGCGAAACCGAAGAGCACTTGATGCCTATTCGCGGCGCTGAAGGCATGTTGGTGACCTTCGCAAATTGCTGTCGTCCAATTCCAGGTGATGCTGTCATCGCCCATGTAAGCCCAGGCAAAGGCCTTGTGGTACACATGGAAAATTGCTCAAATATCCGTGGTTATCAAAGCGAGCCAGACAAATATATCCCAGTACATTGGGATAACGTTGAAGGTGAAAGCTATCAAGCCAATCTGCGAGTTGAAATTGTCAATCATCAAGGCGCACTGGCAAAAATCACCAGTATTATTGCTGCCGCCGGCTCAAATATTCATAACTTGAGCACTGAAGAGCGTGATGGCAGAGTCTATCTCATTAACCTGCGGATCTCAGTCGACGACCGTGTTCATTTGGCCAATGTTATGCGCCGCATTAGGGTATTACCTGAAGTCCTGCGCACCTCACGTAACCGCTAATAAATCAATCAAGACTTCTGCACTGCAGAAGTCTTGCGCACCTGCCACAAACGTTAGTAATATTGATCCCCTAAATCCCTAAGTTAGATAACAGCTTAGGGATGACATCATTCATTTACTTGATCGCAGAGGGCGTCATGGCAGAAAAAATCATCATCGCAACCGATAAAGCTCCAACAGCAATTGGCACCTATTCTCAAGCTGTAAAAGTAGGTAGCACTGTTTACCTTTCAGGCCAAATCCCACTCGTACCAAGCACCATGGAAATGGTTAGCGATGATTTCTCTGAGCAGGTTGTACAGGTTTTCGAAAACTTAACCGCAGTATGTGATGCCGCTGGCGGCACTATGGCTGATATCGTTAAACTGAATATCTTTTTAACCGACTTATCTCACTTCGCTACCGTTAATGAAATCATGGCGCGCTACTTTACTCAACCTTATCCAGCACGTGCTGCAATCGGGGTAAAACAGCTGCCAAAAGGCTCATTAGTGGAAATGGATGGAATAATGGAGATCTAGCTCACAAACCGAGTTTTATCCTGAAGGGTGCCATTGGCACCCTTTTTTATTAGAGCTATTACTCAAGAGGTATTTAACTTTCAGTGAAACATGCTAGTTTATAAGTAGAAATTATCTCGTTAAGTTGTTCTCGCGTTTGCGAATAGGCTGATAAATAGCCATACTGAGATGATTGCATTAGCAAACTACAAATAAATGCATCCTACATTAAAAACAAAAAGAACATGGAATTGTCGATGGAAAATCTAATAAAAACGCCAGTAGAAATGTTATCTCATTGGGCTGAAACCCAAGGGGATGCCGTATATTTACGACAACCAATTAACGGCCAGTTTGTTGACTTCACATGGGGAGAAGTTCAGCAAAAGGTACAACAAATTGCAGGCGCATTACGCCACTTAGGTCTAGTACCGGGTGACAAAGTTGCTCTGCTTTCTAAAAACTGTGCCGAGTGGTTTATTACCGATCTTGCCCTTATGCACGGCGGCTACATCAGTGTGCCAATCTATCCCACTGCTAACGCTGAAATGATCCGCTATGTATTAGAACACAGTGGCGCTAAAGCTATCTTCACCGGAAAACTTGATTTTTGGGCCGACCAAGAAGCCGGTGTCGGCGGTGAAATCCTCCGTTTAGCTTTACCTTATGACACCATGCCAGCGCAATATCATTGGGAAAAACTGCTTGAGTTAGGGCAACCATTAGTGGATGCGCCTACGCCTAGTAGCGATCAAATGATGACGCTCATTTACACCTCGGGCTCTACTGGTAAACCAAAAGGCGCAATGCAAACCTTCGGCAGTTACGGCTGGACTTGTGAAGCGGTTGTGCGCGATTTAAAAACCAATACCACAGACAGATTATTATCCTACTTGCCTTTAGCGCACATTACTGAGCGGGTAGCGATTCAAGGATCGTCTTTTTACTCCGGCTCGTCGGTGGCGTTTGTAGAAAGTTTAGATTCTTTTGTGGCTGATGTGCAGCGATGCCGCCCGACGGTCTTTTTCTCGGTGCCGCGTTTATGGACCCTGTTTCAGCTCAATATTGTCAATAAAATTGGCCAAAGCAAGCTGGATTTATTGCTTAAAATCCCACTGGTTAGCGGCTTAGTTAAACGTAAAATCCAAAAAGGTTTAGGCTTAGAGCATTGCCGTTTATTAGGTTCAGGATCAGCCCCCATCCCACCATCTCAATTAGAGTGGTACAACAAAATCGGCATGAATATTTCAGAAGCCTGGGGCATGACCGAAAACTGTGCTTACTCAATTATTAACTTCCCATTTAATGCCTCAAAAATTGGTAGCGTGGGTCGCCCTGTTGAAGGCTGCCAAGTTCGCCGCACCGATGAAGGTGAGTTAATGGTTAAGAGCCCAGGTTTGATGACAGGTTATTACAAGCAAGAAGAAGCCACAGCAGCATGCTTTGATGCTGATGGATTTTTCCATACGGGTGACTTATGTGAAATCGATGAAGATGGCTACATTTCTATCACTGGCCGCGTTAAAGATAACTTTAAAACCTCTAAAGGTAAGTATGTGGCGCCGGTGCCTATTGAGCGTAAAATAGCCCAAGATCCGCACATTGAGCTACTTTGTGTCATTGGCTCAGGCTTACCGCACCCGATCACCTTAGTGCAATTATCTGAAGGCTCAGCCTTGCAAGCCCGCGAAGAAGTGCGCGCGTCACTGAAAGCGACCCTAGATGGAGTTAACCCGCACCTTGAGTCCCATGAAGTTGTGGATGCCATTGTCGTAGTGACAGAGCCTTGGACCATTGAAAATGATGCCCTAACCCCTACACTTAAAATTAAGCGTCATGTGTTAGAAAAGCAGTTCAGTGCCAAAGTTGACGGTATTCGCGGCGCTAAAGTGTGCTGGGAAGACGAGATTTAGCACCACAGTAATTCGCTTCAATATATTGGCCGTCTAAGCTTTAACAAGCCGGCGGCTTTTTTATCAATGACATTTGTCACCTCAAACTGGTGACGTTTGTGTCTGCCCTGTGCAAGCCCTTTGTTAGATACTAACTCCGTAGCAACACACCTTAAATGCAATAAACGGAGTTAATCATGACATCACTAATCTTAAAATCTCTTATCTCAAAATCAACCGTCATGGCGGTAACACTGACGTTAGTCAGTAGTGCTAGCAATGCCGATATCGGCGCTATCGATATGGCAGCCAACACAATGGATCTACAACAGCTAAAGGTTCTCAGCGAACAATCTGTGGATTATGAACACGCCTATGCACAATATCGCATCGCCATTACAGCCAATATTAGCGGTCTGCGCGGAGTGGCTAAAAAAGCCCTCAATGATGCACAGTCGACACTTGAAACTGTATTGAGCCGTGAAGACGATGCTGAGTCAATGGCGCTACTGGCTTCTGTTTACGGTATGCAAATCGCCAATGACTCAAGCAAAGGACAATCTCTGGGAATGAAGGTAAGTGCTTTACTGGCTCAAGCAGAACAACTCAGCCCTGAAAATCCCCGTATTGCGTTAGTCAGAGCAATGAGCGCCTTTTATACTCCCGCTCAATATGGCGGCGGTATGGATAAGGCTGAGCAATATGCCACTGATGCGATTCGTTTTTATGAACAGCCATGTGTTGATATCTGCTGGGGGCATACTGAAGCGTACACCTGGCGCGGAATCGCTAAGCAAGAATTAGGTCGTCAAAAAGAAGCAATTAATGATTGGCAACACGCTGTAGAAATTGATCCTAATTACGCTTGGGCAAATTTTTTACTTAAACAACAAGCGCGTTAATCCGATGCTGCTGAAGCTAGCTACTGCAGACATACACATTATGACTCGGTTGCAGTATGCTAACTTCGCAAGGAGGCTTCATGTCTAATATCAATACAAAACACTCGGTCAATAGTAGCAACACTCGCGTTCACCCAGAACAAGCCTATCGACAAAAAACAGCTTGGGTATATCTGCTCAATCTGATTTTTTACTTTATTCCACTTTGGTTTATGCGGGATGATTGGGCTCGGGTCGGTGTCAGCTTGTTACTCATATTTCCCTTCTTATATGGGTACTTTTGGGCTTACAAAAGCTCAGCCGCTCAAGGGAAATATCCTATTGCTTTAATGCTCATCACTGCGAGCATTGCCACCATATTTACCAGCGGCTCCATTTCATTTTTCAGTTTTGCCGGTTTTTTTATTGGTTTTTTCTATTCACTGCGCACCGCCATTATTAGCTTTATTCTTATCAGTACTTGGCTGTGGCTACTTAATTACATCGTGGGCTATGAAGCTTACTATTTTCCGCTATACGGTATGTTAATCACCTTTGTGGTGGGGCTATTTGGCGTGGTTGAGCATAACAATGAACGCATCAGGCGCCAACAAAGACAATCAAATGATGAAATCGCTAACTTAGCAACGGCACTGGAGCGTGAACGTATTGCGCGCGATTTACATGACATCATGGGGCACAATTTATCTTCCATTGCACTGAAAGCACAACTCGCCGAAAAACTGGTTGAAGCAGGAAAGCTTGCTGTTGCAAAACAGCATTTACAGGAACTTGCTGATATCGCCAGAAACAGCTTAACTGAAATTCGCCAAACGGTTTCTAATTACAAACATAAAGGCTTACAAGATACGGTCAATCAACTATGCAGTTTATTAAGACAAAAAGAAATTGAAGTACATCTCGAGGGTAAATTACCACCATTAACACCTTTGCAAGAAACTCAACTAGGGCTAATGTTGACAGAATTAGTTAATAATATGCTCAAACATAGCCAAGCCAGTCAATGTGTATGGTGCTTTAACACCTTAGATAAGCAGCTTATTGTTAGCCTAAGTGACAATGCTAACACCAAAGTTATTAAAGAAGGTAATGGCTTAAAAGGCATTAGAGAGCGAGTGAACTTATTGGGCGGCAAGTTTAGTTATCATATTAACGATGGCTACCGTTTTAGCATCAGTTTGCCCCTTGAAGCAGAGCAAGTCAGTGAACCTAAAGTTGACAACGACACGGAACAGCCTTAATGAAGATTTTATTAGCAGAAGATCAAGCCATGGTGCGCGGGGCATTATCAGCCCTACTTACCCTTGCCAAAGATGAACTCGGTGAAGTCGATATCACAGAAGCAGAAGATGGTAACCAAGCCATGGCAATGCTTAAAGAGCAGCATTTTGATTTGCTGCTCAGTGATATTGAAATGCCCGGTCACAGCGGCGTTGAGCTGGCTCAGTGGCTCGCAGCATATCAAGCCGAGGCTGCAACAATGCAACCTAAAACTAAAATCATCATCTTAACCACTTTTGGCCGCGTAGGTTACATCAAAAGAGCACTCAGTTGTGGCGTCGAGGGATTTTTGCTAAAAGATGCGCCATCAGAAAGTCTAGTCAACGCTATTAAACAGGTGATGGCAGGTAAAAAAATTATCGATCCAGAGCTGGCGATCAGCGCCATTGGTGATATTGACCCACTCAATGATAAAGAAAGAAAAGCGCTACGATTAGCCAGTGATGGCTTATCAACCAGTGATATCGCCGCCCAGTTATTTATCGCCGAAGGTACTGTGCGGAATTACCTTTCTGAAGCGATCTCCAAGCTCAATGCCACCAATCGCATAGATGCGGCGCGAATAGCTAAACAAAAAGGCTGGTTATAGAGGCAGTTAAGCCTGATATCTGGATTAATATTGCCTTGTATTAAAACTCTGCTAAGATAAGCCATAACATCTGTATATATTTACAGTACTATCATTGCTAACAAGCATCAGGGCGATAAAGTTGACTGTATAACTCTTTGGATAACTGTCAAAGTTAACCCCAAAGTGAATGACTCACTTTAATCAGCGAGCTTTACAATATCAACAAAGTCTAAGTGATGAAGTCTGTGGTCAACTCAATAGATAAAGGCATGCTAGATTTGCAACCATTGGATCAGGTACCGATTACCGACTTAAAAGGCGTCGCTAAAAAAGCCGCTGAAAAGCTGGCAAAGCTTGGCATTAAGACAGTGCAAGATGTACTGTTTCATTTGCCGTTGCGCTATGAAGACCGCACCCAAATCTATCCCATCAATGCTCTTTATCCCGCGATGTACGCCACAGTTGAAGCTGAAATCATCTCAACCCAAATTGTGCCGGGTCGCAGACGTATGCTGACCTGCAATATTGCCGACGAAAGTGGTTACCTCACATTGCGGTTTTTTAACTTCTCGGTTGCCCAGCGAAATGGCATGCAAAACGGCGCGATAATTCGGGCCTATGGTGAAATCAAGCGCGGCAACCGCCATTTTGAGATAATCCACCCAGAATACAAAATCATTAAAGCTGGCGAAAACCCAGCCCTGAGTGATTCACTGACCCCTATTTATCCTTCGACTGAAGGATTAAAACAAGCCAGTTGGATTAAGCTCACCGAGCAGGCACTAACTATGCTCAATCAAGGTGGCTTAACAGAGTTACTACCACCAGCCCTGCAACCCAACAATATGAGCATTGGTCAGGCATTATCCTTAATCCATCGACCGCCCAATAACATCGCCCAAGCCGATTTAGAGCAAGGCATGCACCCCGCTCAGCAGCGCTTAGTCCAAGAAGAGTTACTGGCCCATAACTTAAGTATGCTGCAATTACGTCAGCGCAATAACCTTGATAAAGCGGTGACTTTACCCGCCACCGGCCAGCTATTAAATCCATTTTTAAAAGCCTTACCTTTTAAGCCAACAGGGGCCCAGCAACGAGTCGTAGCTGATATCGGTATTGATATTGAAAAGCCCACACCTATGATGCGCTTAGTGCAAGGGGATGTGGGCTCGGGTAAAACCTTAGTGGCCGCCTTAGCAGCCCTGCAAGCCATTGAAAATGGTTATCAGGTGGCGATGATGGCACCGACGGAATTATTAGCAGAGCAACACGCAGTCAACTTTGCCGCCTGGTTTGAACCATTAGGGCTAAAAGTGGGCTGGTTAGCAGGCAAGTTAAAAGGCAAAGCCAGAACACAATCATTGGCTGATATCGCCGATGGCAGCGCCAACATGGTAATTGGCACCCATGCTATTTTCCAAGAGCAGGTCAGTTTTAATAAGCTCGCGTTAATCATTATTGATGAACAACACCGTTTTGGGGTCCATCAACGCTTAGGATTACGCGAAAAAGGCGTCAGCCAAGGCTTTCATCCGCATCAATTAATAATGACAGCTACGCCAATTCCGCGCACGTTAGCGATGACGGCTTATGCTGATTTAGAAACCTCTATCATTGATGAGTTACCGCCAGGAAGAACCCCTGTTACCACGGTTGCCATTAGCGATAATCGCCGCGAACAAATCATCGAGCGGGTAAAACAAGCCGCGCTAAATGATAATCGGCAGATTTATTGGGTTTGTACTCTCATTGAAGAATCTGAAGTTCTTGAGTGCCAAGCCGCTGAAGATACCGCTGCAGAATTAAGCCAATTACTACCCGAATTAAAGGTTGGCTTAGTGCACGGACGTATGAAAAGTGCAGAAAAACAGCAAATAATGGCCCAATTTAAGGCGGGTGAACTACATTTATTAGTGGCAACAACGGTTATTGAAGTGGGAGTCGATGTGCCTAATGCCAGTTTAATGATTATTGAAAACCCTGAGCGATTAGGCTTGGCGCAATTGCATCAGTTACGTGGCCGAGTAGGCCGAGGCTCTATTGCCAGCCACTGCGTGTTATTGTACAAAGCACCGTTATCACAAACTGCCACCAAACGTTTAGGAGTACTAAGGGCCAGTAACGATGGCTTTGTTATTGCCCAAAAAGACTTAGAAATAAGAGGCCCAGGTGAAGTACTCGGTACCCGCCAAACCGGCTTGGCAGAAATGAAAATCGCTGATTTAGTCAGGGATCAATATCTGATTGAAAACACACAAAAATTAGCGGCCCATGTTATGCAACAAGTGCCACAAAATGTAGACAGCATTGTTCAACGTTGGTTAGGGGATCGCCAGCAATACGTACAAGCATAAATTATTGTTAACCTTGGCTATTATTACTAGACAAGTGTTGAGATTATTGCAGAATGAAAATAAGGTTTAAGCCTTATATGCCACCAAATGAAAATGTAACAAATTCAATGATATTGGTTCCCTTTCGACGTTTAAAGCTAAGGAATAGACATGCAAGTCAATCAAAATGATAGAGCCACACCGCACTCAAGTCGCGCCAGTGGTAGTAACGCGGGTGTGATTGGTATCACCATTGCGGTTTTACTGGCTGGTGCAGGCTATTTCTACTTCTCGGCCGATAAAGCGCCTGAAGTCGAAGCGCCAATACCTGTGCAACTACCAGAGCCGATGCCTGAACAACCTATTGAACAAGAACCCATTGAAGAAGTGATTGTAGAGGTTATTGAGCCCACCATCATTGAAACACCAGAACCTGAAGTGGTGGTAGAGCCCTTACCTGCACTGACTGAAAGTGATGACTTTGTTGCTCAAAAAACCATTGATATGGCAGATGGTATGACAATTGAGCCACTGATAGTCAAAAAGGATATTGCCCGTCAGTTTGTAGTGTTTGTCGATAATATGGCTCAAGGTGAAGTGATCCGTAAAGCCAGCCCACTGAAAGGCCCTAAAGATAAATTCACCGTAAGTGAAATAACTAACAAAACCTATTTAAACCCTGACAGTTACCATCGTTATGACCTGTACGCCAACATGATGTCAGATATGAATGACGAGCAGTTAATCAACACTTATAAAGAACTCACACCAATATTTGACGAAGCTTTTGCAGAGCTAGGTTATAGCGACATGTCATTTGACGAGCGCATGCAACAAGCCTTTGAGATGATCTTATCAGCGCCGATTATTGAAGACCCGATTGAATTAAGTTCTATCAGTGTCAATTATCAGTTTGTCGACCCTAAACTAGAAGCACTGCCAAATGTGCAAAAATTTATGGTACGTATGGGACCTGAAAATAGCCGTAAAATTAAAACGGCAATTAGAAAACTTCAGCAGCAAATGGCCAACTGATAGAACCGTTATCATTGGGGTTATGATTTGCAATGGCAGGTTCCAATATGCGCAATCTAAATCAATGGCATAAAAAATAGCGACATGAGTGTCGCTATTTTTTTAGATAAAGTATTCAATGCTAATTCAGCTTCACGGCACTGTCTACCCGAATTGATTAGTTAACCCATTAACAATTCAGCATTAACTGCAATAAATTAAATTAGTTAGACTTAATCGCGACTACAACAGATAGTGACATATTAATACTTAAATCATCTTCTGATCTAACACCACAGTATCTTGAGCAAAGCTTAAATCAAGTTAACTTAGCAATGCTAAAATACAGCCCAGTAAAGCTGGCACAAAGCTTATCTTTACAATGCAGCTGTACCTCAAGTTTCACTTTTACCTTACCGCCATCAGCAAGGCTTGCTAATGAAACATCTGGCCAAATAACACTAGCAGTGGGGGCTTCAGTAATGGGCGCGCTATAGCGGATGTGTTCATCTGCTAATACGATATCACCACTAAAACCTTGCAACTTTTGCTGTAACCACATCATCCCCCAGCCCGTTAGGGTAGCCAGGGTATAAATACTGCCAGCAAACATGGTTTGATGCAGGTTAATATTGGGCTCGAGCGGCGCGGTAACTGTGAGTGTTTGCTGCTGAAAACTCAGCGGCTGCACTTGCATAAACTCACTCAAAGGAATGGTTTGATACCAAGTGTTTTGCAGTTCAATAAGTTGCTCTTTAGCCGCCATAATGTGCTCCTTTAAACCTGTAAATTAAAGGTCACAGGACCATCATTAACTAACTCTACCTTCATGTTTGCGCCGAAAGAGCCTGTAGCAGTTGTCACCCCTTGTTCACGACAAAAAGCCACGAAAGCTTCATATAGCTCATTGGCTTGATCTGGAGTCGCAGCGCTGGAGAAGCTTGGACGCAGCCCTCGGCCAGTATCAGCGGCTAAGGTAAACTGTGACACTACCAGTAACTCACCACCAGCTTGTTGCAGATTTAAATTCATCTTGCCGTTTTCATCACTAAACACACGATAGCCGATGACTTTTTTGGCCAGCTTTTGCATTTTCTCAATGTCATCGTCACGTTCCACCCCAAGCAGCACTAATAAACCTTTATTGATACTACCGGTGACTTCTTGCCCTAGCTCAGAGTCGATGGTGACACTGGCACGTGTCACCCTTTGGATTAAGCCAATCAATGTTACTTCCTAATACTTACGTGAAGAATTGTGCGATTACTTGCGGATTTACCTACACCAACAATAACCTTAGCCAGCGATATCTTGTTTCATCACTGGGATCGGTTTAATTAAATGCTCAGATCCTTTGGGTAATGATTTACCCACTTGATTAAGGCCTTCATCAGTCCACAACATAAAGCGGCGTAATTCTTCCAGTTCAATGGAATCAACAAATGTCGCAGCGCCTTGTACTTGGATCACCGCCCCATTGTCGCGAATGACGAACTTAGCAAAATTAAGCTTTTGGTTTAGTGAGCCAATTAACAACAATAGCTCTTTACTGCCATGTAATTGCGGATGCACCGCAAACAATCGATTGGTAAGAATACGATCGACCCCTTGCTCACTCATGCTAGGCTGCAGCACAAACTGAGTTTCCCCAAATTGCACCGCCACACTATTAGGGCTGAGTTTAGTGGCTAAGTAACTGGCGTTTAGCAACGTTTTATATAATTCTTCAGCGGCTTGCTCATCGCTCATATTAGCCATGTTGATCATCTTAGGAGCAGCAGAAACTACAGTATCTTCTGTGGTATTTTCGGTGGCGGCGCAAGCAGATAACCCTATTACGCATGCTGCAAGTATCAATTTTTTCATTTTCGTTCCTTGTTAAGTTATCTTTGCTAGCGATAAAGTATCGCAAGTTAACACTCATGTCAGGCTCAAGTGCTAAGCCCAGTCGGTGTATTTATAATGCTTGTGTTACTTCTCATTATCTTCTGAAGTAGAAAAAATCCCGGTATCGAGGTACTCAGGCATCGCGGCCGTTATTTCTGCGCCTAATAAAACAATTATCCACGACACATAAATCCACACAAACAAAATCGGGATGGTGGCTAGCGCGCCATAAATGGCTTCATAACTGGGAAACTGCGTCACATAAAAGGCAAAACCTTTTTTACCCGCTTCAAATAGCATCGCCGCTACCACAGCACCTAATAAGGCATGTAAAAAATGCACTTTTTTATTGGGCACCACCATATACAACAGTAAAATCGAGGCCACAGAAAACAACATCGGCAAACGCTCAACCAGCCAAGTCATTAAGCCTGATATTTCGCTATTATCAAATACCGTTAATGACACCACATAAGAGGTTGCCACTAAGCTGGCACCAATCAATACTGGCCCTAATGTCAGTACCATCCAATACATAGAAAAAGACACCATATAAGAGCGGCTTTCAGTGGTACGCCAAATATTATTCAGCGCTTTATCGATAGCAGAAATCAGCAACAAGGCCACCACCACTAACGCAATCACCCCGACAAAGGTGCCCTTTGAGGCATTTTCAACAAATTCATTGATATAAACCTGTACGGTATCGCCAGCGGCAGGCAAAAAGTTGTCGTAAATAAAGCTCTCAATTTTACCGCGAATACCTTTAAATACTGGAAACGCCGACAACATCGACATGGTCACCGCCACCATTGGCACTAGTGATAATAGTGTCACATAGGCTAAGTGACCGGCTTTGACATTGATTTGATCTTCTACCAAGCGCTGCTTAAGGTGAAGTATAAATTGCCAAATGCTAATAAAAACTCGTTGGATATAGGCTACATCTATCTTATTTGTCACAATATTCTCTTGATTATTTTATTTTCAATTCTGCGTTTTAATTCGTACAATGTTATAACACGATAGTTACACTCCAAGGGAGCGATTTAATGTCTCAACAAGGTTCTGCTGGTAATGTGATTGCCGCCATCGCCAGTTTCTTTTTCCCAGGTTTAGGTCAACTGGTTCAAGGTCGTATTATAGCTGCAATTCTATTTTTCTGTCTTACAGCAGTATGTTACTTCTTCTGGGTATTAATCATCCCAGCCATTATTGGTGCCATACTTCACCTTTGGAGCATTATTGATGCTGCCACATTTACCGCCGACTAATTCGATAATACGATAAGAGAGTAAACAATGAAGAAATGGATATCCTTGGCATTACTGAGTAGCAGCTTACTACTTAGCGGTTGTCAAAGCGCTTATTATGGCGCCATGGAAAAGGTCGGCTACCACAAGCGTGACATCATGGTTGATCGCGTCCAGGAAGCAAAAGAGTCCCAAGAAGAAGCCCAAGAGCAATTTAGTTCTGCGTTAGAAGAAATGCAGGCGTTACTTGCCTTTGATGGTGGCGATCTTGAAGATGCTTATAACAAAGCTAAAGATGAATATGATTCAGCGCAGTCAGCCGCTGATGAAGTGGGCGATCGCATCGATAAAGTTGAAGATGTAGCTGAAGCTCTATTTGAAGAGTGGCAAGCTGAAATTCAAGAAATCAGCAAAGCGAGCCTACGCCGTAATAGCACCTCTAAATTGAATGAAACCCAGCGCTCTTACGATTCATTGGTCAAAGGCATGCGCCGCGCCGAAGCAAAAATGCCTCCGATCCTGACGGCTATGAAAGACAATATGTTGTATTTAAAGCATAACCTTAATGCGCAGGCCATTGGCGCCATTAAAGGTGAGTTTGAAAGCCTGCAATCAGATATTACTAGCTTGATCAGCGAAATGAACAAATCGATTGCTGAATCGAATAAGTTTATTGAAGCCATGGAAAAGGGTTAACATCTTAAAAATAAAGTGAGCAGCTTTTAAGTCCTGACTTAAAAGCTGCTTTTCTCTTTAGTTGCCAATTTATCCAGTTCAGAACAAGTCTTAACGCCATCTCGGCAAGCAATCAATGTCACCTCAATATGTGTAAGCATCTGCTTTTGATCAAGTATAAAACCCTGCGAGGCAGCCAAGTGTGATAATACTTGATAAGCCTCAGTCTCTACTGAGCCAAACTGGAATGTATCGCCATTACTGAGTGATGCAATTGCAGTCATTGATAACTGATTATTGTTACTATCTTTTAGCTTTCGAGCTGAAAAATGTAACCTTTGCTCATCATCAAAGCCGCTAACGAGTGACGTTAACGTCGATTTATCGGCAAATTCAAATGTTATTTCAGGGGATAAATTAGCAATGGGGGTATTATATTCAACCCCTTGGATATAGGCTTCAAACCACATCTTTTTGAACTGGTAATAAGTTATCTTACGCTTCCAATCTGCATTAATTTGCACTATTCGGTCTTTATCATTAACTAATGACCATGCTGTTGCGGCAATGTCTGGAGCAACCTTTATTTGTAGCGGCTCAAAAAAGTCCTGCTGATATAAATACTCTGCATAAGTAATGAACTGTTCACGCTCGAGATTTTGTGGCGCTAAGGGAATAATGGTAGAGCGGTCTTCAAACTGGCAAATGCCTTGGGTGGCAGAGCGATTATAGTCACTACACACTTCAACCATTAATTTAATTACTTCAAATTTACGTAGCTCAAATTGGCTAAAGTTAACCACATTCATAAACGCGTGCTGGCGATTGGCTAACGCTGATAATGCTGCAGCTTGATATTTTTTATCTGAATTACAGTCATTACATTGAAGGTTTATGCTGCCAACTTTATTATTCGCAAAGACATTAGCAGTGACCAACATCAGCATTATTAACAGTACTAATTGGCTTAAAAATCCATTTCTCAAACTATTCCATCCCTATATAAAATTATACGTAACAAGCTAATAATAATCTAAAAGTAGCAATCGCGCCTGATGGCGCTGCAGTGAAATCAATACCCTAGCGATTAATACAGGTCAATGTAGTCATTTTTAGGCACAGCGAAAATCAGCGTATGATTATAATAAGCAATCAGATTGCCGCATGGGTTCTAATTTTGTTCAACGTTAAGGGGGAGTATCCCCAATTAAAGCTCCGACTTACATCCCCCTTAAACTCAGTTCAGTTAATTCAATTTATATAATGCCTACCATTAATCCGTTGAATAATTTGAGTGGCCGTTAAATCATGTACCACATTGATGACAGTCGATGCTGCATCGGTAATGGCGCCTAATACCACCAAAATAGGGATCACTTCGACGGGTAAGCCTAAGGTTGTCACAATAAAGATTTCCCCTAAAAATGCCCCGCCAGGCACGCCGCCAATGACAAATGCTGACAGCACCGAAATCAAAATGGTTAACATAAACACATCCGCGCTAAAGTCGAGCCCAAGTAATGAATAGATAAATACGATTTTAAGCGCGGTTATCATCGCTGCGCCGCCTTTATTTAAATTCACCAATAGCGGCAAGCTGATTTCAGCTATTTGCTCATTTAAACCCATTTTACTTGCTGTGCGAATATTAACTGGCAAGGTGGCCAAAGAGGAACTAGTACCTAGGGCGGTTACTGCAGGAGCTAACATATGCTGCCAAAAATTATTTACTCCTTTCCCTCCACCTCCAATCCATGCATATAGCGTTGAGCCTAAAGTTAAATACAAAAAGGTTGCCACTAAAAATAGCGCAATAGCTCGGGCAAATGTGCCCATTAACTCAGCATCTTGACTGGCCATAGTTGCGGCAAAATAAGCCCCTAAACCAATTGGTGCTAAGTACATTAAGATGGCTATGATTTTCATGATCACGGTATTAAAGCTATCCAATAATGCCGAAACTTTGAGGCCGTCTTCACCTGATTGACCAATCGCTATTCCGGTGATCAGCGACATAATGATCAGCGCTAAAATATTCGATTTAGACATTAAGCCCACAAAATCATTGGTGGTTAATAAGCTCACAAAATCCATACTGCCAGTGGTTTCAACGGTATCGGCTAAATCAAGTGTCACTCCTTGGGCAGGGTCAAATGCTAGCGCCAACAAGGTAATGCCTACAGCGGGGATCATCGCCATGACAATGGACACGCCCATGATGATGGCAAGTATGGAGCCAAGCTTTTTTAAATCGGTCATTTTGGCAATGGATGACATCACGCTAACGGCCACCAAAGGCACAATAATCATAAACAACAAGTTGAGAAATATTTGCCCTATGGGTTTAAGTTTAATGGCAAACTCAGGGGCAACTAAGCCCAACATGCCGCCCAGCATCAGGGCTGTGAGTAAAATAATCGATGAGCGATACGCGCGAAGGGCATTCCACATGGTGAGGTTCCAATAATTAAGATCTAGTGAGCATATGCTGATTTTTAATCATAGCCGAAAAGCCGTTACTATGAAGGCCGGGCTTACTGCAGCGCATTGATGACGAGTAACTTATCTGCTGTAAACTTGACTCTGAACTAATGCGCCCAAGCAAAGCCCGCGACTGCGGGCTTTGGCTAAATTGCGATAAACAGCTATTTTCCTCTGCTTCGCCCTTCTCTGGTCATTCCTGACTGACGCGCTTGTCGAGAACGATTCAGACTTTGATGATCTATGCTACTCGAGCGAGTTCGATTAATTGAGTGACTCATATTACTCGACTGATTACGGCTCGGTTGGCTGTGGCTAGTTTGATTTCGACTCGGTTGAATCGAGGTTGATGGCCGCGTACTTGTAACAGGACGAGTATTATTGGCGGGACGGGTATTACTCGCCGGACGAGTAGTGCTAGATGGCCGTGTCGAAGGAAAACTACTACTATTGCCCTTTGACGGTTTATTTACATTGCTAGGTTTAGACCCTTGAGCTTTTGATGGCACATTATTCCACTTACCATCGCTACGATTTTCCCACTTGCCTTTATTATCACGGGCAACATTACCGTGCTTATCGGCAAACACATCATTAGTGCGCTTTTTATTTACCTTCGCTTTATTAAAATGCTTATTGGCTACACTTGGGCTGGCTAAGCGTTTACGATTCGCCTCGCGATGGTAAAGGTTATTGGGTCTAGCGCGATTATTAGCTAATTTGTTCGAACGCATATGATTATGCATTTTAGTGCGATTACCGACACTGATACTGTTACCAATATTGATACGACCGGTATTGATCACCACTGGTCGTCTATAGCCACCGCCATAATAGCCACCACAGCATGGGCGACGATAACCATAACCGCCTCCCCATACCACACCAGCATTGAAAAAGCCGTTGCTCCAGCTCACGCCAACATTCCAACCTGTCCACGGATTATAACCAACATGTAATCCCCAGGTCGGTGGGCGAGGATAATAATAACGGCCTCGATACGGTGGGTAATTCCAGCCGGTACCGTAAATTGGCACCCCATAATAAGGGTATGACCACATATAACCCGGCGTATAACCTACGTAAACCACTTCAGGGGTTGAATCATAAACCTGCACGTAAGTGGTGTTATAAACCGGCGAACTTGCGGGTATCTTGGCAATTTCTTCATCAGGAATATTATCAGCAACAATCCACGGGCCTTTGGCAGTTTTTGAGGTAAACCACACCCCATTATCAACAGCGTAATAAGCTTGATTTATCAACAATACTTGTGTGGCGGTATTAACAGCATAGGAGACTGATGTTCCTGTTACCGCTTCAAATTTAGGCTCGCCATCGTATTCAACCTCCAGTGTGGCTTCATCACGCTTAATCGCTGCAGTTTGCGGGATTTGCGCATCTAGCACTGCTTGATTGGCTTCATCAGTGCCTGCAACTGAGACACGTAAGCCACCAATATCAGATTCGTGAGGGATATCGTTAAAGCTTTCAGGCAGTTTGTCAGCCCTAACAAACTGCCAAGGTCCGGCCTGCTTTTTAGATTTAAACCAACGCCCAGATAAAAGCACATACATATCGCCAGAGGAGGTCTCTCTTACCCATGGGGTTTCGGTATTGGTGACATAAAGTAACTTACCATCAATCAGGCTTTGCCAATTGGGTGAGCCATCAGTGGCCACTAACTCAGTCGGTTCATTAGTGGTAATAATCTGCGGCGCATTGACGGTGCTTTTAGCGGCTTCATCCTCGGTATTCACCATGCTGACCAAATCTTCAGGAGGATACAATGTGACTTGCCATGGCCCCATAGGATCATCTGCCACATACCAAAAGGTACCACTGCTTAAATACAGCTTGTTCGTTTGCGTATTACGGGCAACGGCAAAAGGGGTATTTAACACTCGCTCATAGGGACTATTTTCAATTTCACTAAATTGTGGCTCACCATCATAGGACAGCAACACGCTCAAGTTATTACTGAAGACGATTTCTGGCGCATCGTTGTTAATATTATCTAAGCTGCGTTTTACCTGCTCAGCATTTTCAAGGCTGGCTGATAAGCGCTCCATGGAAATTTCGAAGCTAGTTGTCGCTAGCGCTTCTGAGACTGTATCGGTGAACGTTTGCTGGTCTTCGGCAGTGGATGATGGCCAGCGCACTTCGGTCACTTCAATATTACGCACCAAAGCAACATCGTCATCAGTATCGATTCTAGCGCTAAACCAAAAAGCGCCAAATACAGGGTCGTCTTGACCTTCCACTTCAAATGACATCGCAGCGCGGCTCATCAAGATATTGCCATCTAACGATTCTGGCTGCGGCTGATAAACCACTAAGGTGCCGAGTTTCGTTTCAACATCTTGCGGCCATTCAATTGCTACTGCCGAAAAGGGTAATAGCAACAATGCTATCCATACAGTTAGCACTTGCAGCCAGAGACGTTTGATATTGGTTATCATCATGAGTCCTTATTTTGCAATCATTTGCTATTAATCATGCGCGACTAATAATTAAAAGCGTGTATTTAAGTATATGTAGTAAAATCCATTTATTGCCAATTTGGTCATGATTAACAAGTTAGCATCTATTTGTTCATTTAATATACCGACAAACACATTGAATTTGTAAAATAGATTGTAGAAAAATCAAACAGCCACTTTGCTAAATATCCATCCACCCTGCCGTTTTATGAATATGCAAAGATCAAAAAAGCCCTTACTGGAAACCAGTAAGGGCTTTTTACTAACTGTTATTTACTACTATAAAAGCGGTCTATAAAGACGTCTTATAGTGAGTAGTAAAGTTCAAATTCAACTGGGTGAGTAGTACGTGCAACACGCTCTGCTTCACCTTGCTTGATAGCAATATATGAATCGATAAAGTCATTAGTGAATACTTCACCTTTAACTAAGAACTCACGGTCCGCATCTAAGCTTGCAAGTGCATCTTCTAGTGAAGTCGCAACTTGTGGGATCTCAGCCGCTTCTTCTGCTGGTAAGTCGTATAAATCTTTATCCATAGCTTCACCTGGGTGAATCTTGTTTTGGATACCGTCTAGACCTGCCATTAATAGCGCAGCAAAACCTAAATATGGGTTTGCATGTGGATCAGGGAAACGTGTTTCAATACGACGACCTTTAGGGCTTGGTACCACTGGGATACGGATAGAAGCACTACGGTTACGTGCAGAGTATGCAAGCATGACAGGCGCTTCGAAATGTGGCACAAGACGCTTGTAAGAGTTTGTGCTTGGGTTAGTAAATGCATTCAACGCTTTAGCATGCTTGATGATACCACCAATGTAGTAAAGAGCAGTTTCACTTAAACCAGCGTACTTGTCGCCTGCGAATAAGTTAACGCCATCTTTAGCTAAAGATTGGTGAACGTGCATACCACTACCGTTATCGCCCATTACTGGTTTAGGCATAAATGTCGCTGTTTTACCGTATGCGTGTGCCATGTTATGCACAACATACTTAAGGATCTGAACTTCATCAGCTTTAGCAGTTAGCGTGTTAAAGCGTGTCGCGATTTCGTTTTGACCGGCTGTAGCAACTTCATGGTGATGCGCTTCAACAACTTGACCCATTTCTTCAAGTACTAAACACATAGCACTACGTAAGTCTTGTGATGAATCAACTGGTGCTACTGGGAAGTAACCACCTTTAACGAATGGACGGTGACCAGTGTTACCATCTTCATAGCTAGTACCTGAGTTCCATGCCGCTTCTTTTGCATCAACTTTAGCAAAACAACCTGACATGTCAGCACCAAACTTAACATCGTCAAATAAGAAGAACTCTGGCTCTGGACCAATTAATACTGTGTCAGCAATACCAGTAGACGTTAAGTATTCTTCAGCTTTTTTAGCAATAGAACGTGGGTCACGGTTGTAACCTGTCATTGTGCCTGGCTCTAAGATGTCACAACGAATTAGTGCAGTTGTTTCTTCTGTGAAAGGGTCAAGAACAAACGTGCTCGCATCTGGCATAAGTACCATGTCAGATTCGTTAATGCCTTTCCAACCCGTAATAGACGAACCATCGAACATTTTGCCGTCTTCAAAAAAATCTTCATCAACCTGATGAGATGGGATAGAAACGTGTTGTTCTTTACCTCTGGTATCGGTAAAGCGTAAATCAACAAACTTAACTTCCAATTCTTTAAGTTGCGTTAAAACAGATTCAGCTGACATTCTTAAGCCTCCGGTAGAGTAAGGGTATTCCCTTTTATAATTCAAGTTCACCACTATACTACGACATTAAAGACGCGTATGTGTCGAAATATCACATAATTGACAATCTTAAAGCTATTACCATGCCAACTGAATAAGTATATGATTTTTATATATTTGACTTAATAGCCAATTATCGAAAACACAATTTTGCATCATTTTAGTGCAAGCGCACGCACTATTATGGTTCAAATTCTATTTTGGTGCGCGGCTAAAAACACTGCGCTGATTGTTTGTCACATTTCTGAATCGTTACTATTATATGATGCTATAAATGCCAAAATTGATGGTTATTTTTTAGCTAATCACAAAGTGTACAAAAATAATCCTATCCGCAAAGCGTCTCGTGGAGTAGAATGGCACGCTTTTTTATGGTGGCTAAACTTAATGCCGCTATAAACTCCTATTTATTTGTTTGATGGTATAGAGGTTTTATCCGTGTTAGAGAATTTACGTAACATCGCCATTATTGCTCACGTCGACCATGGCAAAACGACCTTGGTAGACAAGCTTTTGGCACAGTCAGGCACCCTTGAAAGTCGAGGCGAAGCCGCAGAACGTGTAATGGATTCTAACGATCTTGAAAAAGAACGTGGTATCACCATTTTGGCTAAAAATACCGCCATCAAATGGAACGACTACCGTATTAATATCGTAGACACTCCTGGTCACGCCGATTTCGGTGGTGAAGTTGAACGTGTTCTATCTATGGTAGATTCAGTATTACTTTTAGTTGATGCAGTTGATGGCCCAATGCCACAAACTCGCTTCGTAACTAAAAAAGCGTTTGCTCAAGGCCTTAAGCCAATTGTTGTAATCAACAAGATTGACCGTCCAGGCGCTCGTCCTGATTGGGTTATTGACCAAGTATTCGATTTATTCGACAACTTAGGTGCAACTGACGAACAGTTAGATTTCCCTATCGTTTATGCTTCTGCATTAAATGGTTTCGCGACCCTAGATCCAGACGAAACTAGCGAAGACATGACACCTTTATTCCAAGCAATTGTTGAAAAGGTTTCTTTCCCTGATGCTGATGCTGAAGGTGAATGTCAAATGCAAATTTCTCAAATCGATTACAACTCATACGTAGGTGTTATCGGTATTGGTCGTGTTAAACGTGGTAGCGTTAAGCCTAACCAACAAGTAACTATTGTTGGTGCAGACGGTAAGACACGTAACGGTAAAGTTGGCCAAGTATTAGGTTACATGGGTCTTGACCGTCACGAAGTTGCTGAAGCTAACGCTGGCGACATCGTTGCAATTACCGGTCTTGGTGAGCTAAAAATTTCTGACACTATTTGTGCTCCAGGTGCTGTTGAAGCCTTGCCTGCTCTTTCTGTTGACGAACCAACGCTAACCATGACTTTCCAAGTAAACACTTCTCCGTTTGCTGGTAAAGAAGGTAAGTATGTTACTTCACGTAATATCCTTGAGCGTTTAGAGCAAGAGCTAATTCATAACGTTGCATTACGTGTTGAAGAAACTGAATCTCCAGATCGTTTCCGTGTTTCAGGCCGTGGTGAATTACACTTAGGTATCCTAATTGAAAACATGCGTCGTGAAGGTTACGAGCTAGCGGTATCACGTCCAGAAGTAATCGTTAAAGAAATTGACGGTGAAATGTGCGAGCCATTTGAAACCTTGACCGTTGATGTTGAAGAAGAACATCAAGGTGCTGTAATTGAAAAATTAGGTACACGTAAAGGTGACATGAAAGACATGCAGCTAGACGGTAAAGGTCGTGTACGTATCGACTTTATCATTCCTAGCCGTGGCTTAATCGGTTTCCAAACTGAATTCATGACAGCGACTTCTGGTACTGGTCTTATCTACCATTCATTCGACCATTACGGTCCAGTGAAAGGCGGTGACATTGGTCAACGTGCTCGTGGTGTATTGATTTCAAACGCTACTGGTAAAGCACTGACTTTCGCATTGTTCGGTTTACAAGAACGTGGTCGTCTATTCATCGGCCATGCTGCTGAAGTATATGAAGGTCAAGTTGTTGGTTTACACGCTCGTGCAAACGATTTAACAGTTAACTGTTTGAAAGGTAAGCAACTTACAAACATGCGTGCATCAGGTACTGATGAAGCACAAGTGTTAACTCCGCATATCGAAATGACCCTTGAGCAAGCGCTTGAGTTCATCGATGATGACGAATTAGTAGAAGTAACTCCTGAGAACATCCGTGTTCGTAAGCGTTACTTAACTGAAAACGAGCGTAAGCGTCATAACCGTAGCGCTAAGTAATCGTTTTGATTAGTTAACGATTTCAAATTTTGAGAACCAAAAAACCCGCTTATGGCGGGTTTTTTATTGGCTAAATATACTTAGCCGCAAAACAGCACATGACTTAATTTCACTTTTAACTCACTTAAATCGACTATATATTTTCTCTCAATAATTAATCAACAGAGAATAATATGACCGTCATTAATCACGTTAACGTAGCCAAGCAAGCCAATGTTTATTTTGAAGGTAAAGTCATCAGTCGTACCATTCATTTTAATGACGGAAGCCAGCAGACTCTCGGAGTAGTGTTGCCGGGCGAATACAGCTTTGACACTGCTGTCGCTGAAATCATGAATGTGACTTCAGGTTCATTTGAGGTGCTATTACCCAACAAGAGTGAATGGCAAACCGTTCCAGCAGGTCAACTGTTTACACTTGATGCGAAAGTCACCTTTAAAATTCGTACCCATGAAATTAGCGAATATTGCTGCGAGTACAAGTAATTAGCCTATGTTAATCAGCAGTTAATACTGATCTTTAATTCAAAAGAGGCTAATATTATAAAGTTTAAAGCTGAAGGTGAAGGAACCCCAAATGCGTTTAACCTTATTAATAACTCTTATTTTATGCAGTGTTATCTTTTCTATCAGTCATGCCACCGTGTATCGCTGGGTTGATGAACAAGGAAATGTACATTACAGCGACCAACCACGAGAAAATGCTGAACAAGTAGAATTGAGTGAAAATACCCAAAACAGTGTTGCTGCGCCCACCGTCATAGAAACAGACAGCAGCCCAAAAGAAGCTAAACCAGTAGAGTATCGGGTACGTATTGTTAATCCGACCCAAGAAGAAACCATTCGCAATAACAATGGCAACTTTACTGTGGTTGCCAGTGCTGCACCAGAATTACCCAGTGGCTTTTTAATGGCGCTGTATATCGACGACTTACTTTATGGTCAGCCGCAATCAAGCAGTATTTTTAATGTTACCGAAGTGAATCGCGGTGAACATAATCTCGTGGTTAAAGTTTTGACCCAAAACGGCAAAGTCCTTGCATCAAGTTCTCCAAGAAAGATATTTCTACACCAAGCATCTGTTTTCTCAATCGCAAAGCCTCGACCTTTGCCAAGTAAAAAGTGATATATATCAAAAAGATAAATATTATGAATTTGAGATTGTTTTAACAAGTTGCCAGTGTAGAACAAGTTGCGCATCGCACCATATTGGTGCAACATAGTAGTGCAACTCTACTTTGCAGGACACTTGATGGACATGAACAATCTGCTGAATCATTTGGTTACCGCTGTATTCGTTATCGATAACGAATTACGGCCGCGTTATGCCAATGCTGCAGCTGAACAACTTCTTGGTATTGGCAGCAATAAATTACTAGAGCAGCGTTTACCTGAGCTATATCAGTTCATGGGCGTTGAAGCCGAGCTCCTCCAAGACTCGGTTAACGCAAATCAAGGGATCACCGTCAACACTGCGGCGTTAATTACTCTTGATGGCGTGCACCACATCATCGATATCACCCTGATACCGATGGAAAGTGAAGACAACATCAGCCTGCTAGAACTACGTCAAGTTGATCAACAACATCGTATTCATCAACAACTTAATTTAGATGCTCAGCAACAGGCGGCACAATTTTTAGTGCGTAACCTCGCCCATGAAATTAAAAACCCATTAGGTGGCTTAAGAGGCGCGGCGCAACTATTATCTCGGGAACTAGAAGACCCAAGCCTTAAAGAATTTACCGATCTGATTATTGAGCAAGCCGATAGACTACGAAATTTAGTTGATAAACTATTGGGCCCTCAGCGCCCGACTCAACATGAAACCCACAATATTCATCAAATAGTTCAAAAAGTGCTGCGCTTAGTCGAGCTAACCCTACCAAGCAATATCCGCTTGGAGCGAGATTATGACCCTTCAATCCCCGATATGGACATGGATGCTGATCAATTACAGCAAGCGGTGCTCAATGTGGTGCAAAATGCCGCGCAAGCATTAGATCCTAATGGCGGAGAAATACTCATCCGCACTCGCACCCAGCATCAAGTCACCATAGGCACTAAGCGTTTTAAGCTGGTACTGGCATTGTCGATTATCGATAACGGCCCAGGGATCCCTGCAGACCTATTAGATACCTTGTTTTATCCCATGGTCACCGGCCGTGAGGAGGGCTCAGGATTAGGATTATCCATCGCCCATAATATTGCACGATTACATGGAGGTCGGATTGATTGTATATCGGCACCAGGACAAACAGAATTTACGATTATTTTGCCATTACAATAATTTGCCAATGATGGCTCAAGAGGAAGTGATATGAACATAAGCGAACAAGTTTGGATCCTTGATGACGACAGCTCGATTCGCTGGGTTTTAGAAAGAGCCTTAGCGGGAGCTAAACTGACAACGGCAAGTTTTGCCGCTGCAGAGTCGTTATGGCAAGCCTTAGAAATATCTCAGCCTATTGTCATCGTATCTGATATCCGTATGCCGGGTACCGATGGCTTAACCTTGCTTGATCGCTTGCAAATGCACTATCCGCATATTCCGGTGATCATCATGACGGCTCATTCGGATCTGGATAGTGCCGTCAGTGCCTATCAAGCAGGGGCATTTGAATATTTGCCAAAGCCTTTTGATATTGATGAAGCCATTGCGCTGGTAGAGCGCGCACTGACCCATGCAACAGAGCAAGTACCGCCGCCTGTAGCTGAGCCAGAAAAGCTTAAAACACCAGAAATTATTGGTGAAGCGCCTTCAATGCAGGAGGTGTTTCGCGCTATTGGCCGTTTATCTCGCTCATCAATTAGTGTGCTTATTAACGGTCAGTCTGGTACCGGTAAAGAGTTAGTTGCTGGGGCGCTGCATAAACATAGCCCCCGTAAAGAAAACCCTTTTATTGCCCTTAACATGGCAGCAATCCCCAAAGATTTGATTGAATCTGAATTATTTGGTCATGAAAAAGGTGCCTTCACCGGTGCCGCTAATGTGCGCCAAGGGCGCTTTGAGCAAGCCAATGGCGGCACACTATTCTTAGATGAAATTGGTGATATGCCATTAGATGTGCAAACCCGTCTATTGCGGGTATTGGCTGATGGGCAATTTTATCGGGTTGGTGGTCACATTGCCGTGCAAGTTGATGTACGTATTATTGCCGCAACCCACCAAGACTTAGAATTATTGGTGCAAAAAGGCGATTTCCGTGAAGATTTATTTCATCGTCTCAATGTTATAAGAGTACATTTACCACCGCTTTCTCAGCGCCGTGAGGATATTACTCAGTTAGCAAGCCATTTCCTTGCCACTGCCGCCAAAGAAATCGGCGTTGAGCCTAAAATCCTCACTAAAGAAACCGCTAAAAAACTTGAGCAACTGCCGTGGCCGGGTAATGTGCGTCAGCTTGAAAATACCTGCCGCTGGTTAACAGTGATGGCATCAGGGCAAGAAATCCTGCCTCAGGATTTACCGCCTGAGCTGCTAAAAGATCCCATCAGTGCCAGCGAGCGTGTTAATGGTGTTTCTGATTGGCAAATGGCGCTGACCCAATGGATTGATGAAAAGCTCTCTGCCGGTGAAAGTGATTTATTAACTGAAGTGCAACCTGCCTTTGAGCGAATTTTACTTGAAACCGCACTAAAGCATACTCAAGGCCATAAACAAGAAGCCGCTAAACGTTTAGGCTGGGGGCGTAATACCCTCACCCGCAAGCTAAAAGAGCTTGAAATGGATTAAAGTCCTGCTTATTTCAGCCTAAAAGGAGTCCTATTTCGATAATGAAATGACTCCTTTTTTATGACTATATTGATTTAGTTTTGTAGTTTAAGCACTATTAACTCAGAGTATAAGCATTATTCAGAGCTTCGAATATGGAGCGAGTAACAACCCTCAATTACCACAAACACATGAGCTGTAAAGCCGCGAAGTATATCGCTCAACATAACTGCAAGGACTGAAAATGGCCGCAAAAAGCATTATTGTCATGGGCGTATGTGCCAGCGGAAAAAGTAGCATTGCTGCGCGCTTAGCTGCTGTTATCAAGGCTAAGTTTATTGACGGTGACGATCTACATCCTAAAGCCAATATCATCAAAATGGCCAAGGGCGAAGCGCTCAATGATACCGACCGCGCCCCTTGGCTTGAGCGCATAAGGGATGCTGCATTTAGCATTGAACAAAAAAACGAAACTGCAGTGATTGTCTGTTCAGCATTAAAACAAAGCTATCGCGAGCAAATACGCGAGGGCAATAATCATGTGGTATTTCTGTACCTTGAAGGCAGTTACCAACTAATTTTAAAAAGAATTCAAGCCCGTCATGGCCATTTTATGAAAGCTGACATGCTTGATAGCCAGTTTGCCACCTTAGAAGAGCCAAGCAATGAGCCTGACGTGATCACTGTCAATATTGATAATTCTATTGAAGCCATTGTCCAGCAAGCTTTAAAAGCTTTAACCGAGTTAGAATCAAGTTAATTTCGACCGCAACATTATCAAAACCGCACTCATCACTTGGCTGCAGATGTAAAAAAGCCTTAACTGCATATAACAGTTAAGGCTTTTTATTTGGCTAATATTGCCCTTGATAGCAACAGTATTATTAACTGCGGTATCAACTGCAATTGATGTCATCAGCCATTAAATCGGGTCTTGGTGAATAATCACTTCGGCATCTTCAAACTCTGCCCGTAAGCGATCTTCAGTGCCATCAGTAATTTCGTGGGCTTCAAGTAATAACAGTTGCCCATTTAATTCAATATGAAATTGAATGAAGGTGGTTTTACCGGCCTGACGCGTCCGTAAATCATGAATACCATTCACCCGCGGATCCGCGGTGGCAATGGCAACAATCTGCGCCCGAGTCTCTTCATCCAGCTCCCTGTCTAATAACGACTGAACCGAGCGATACGCTAAATCAAATGCTTGATGACCAATGTATAAGGCAATCAATACTGCAAACAAGCCATCAGCCCACCACCAGCCATATTGTGCTAATACCAATGCCAGCAATACTGCACCGTTTAAAAATAAATCTGATTTATAATGCAATGAATCCGCTTCGACTATGGTGCTGTTGGTCTTGGCTAAGGCTTTTTTCTGCAGTATCACCAAGGCAAAAGTCATGACTAAGGCAATAATGGAGACAATGACCCCAAGGCCTGCATGGGCCACTTCTACCGGATTAATTAACCGTTCGCCACCATAAAACATCAACAAAAATGCTGAGCCTAAGATGAAAGCAGATTGGGCAAGTGATGCAAGAGGTTCGGCTTTACCATGACCATATCGATGGTCGTCATCAGCGGGTAAAATGGCATAGCGAATAGCGATGAAATTCACTATGGATGCTAAGGCATCAGCAAAGGAGTCAGTAAGGGAAGCTAACATACTCGCCGACCCTGAATAGAGCCAAGCGAGTAGTTTTATCACGATCAGGATTAATGCTGTTGCCACCGCGGCTCGGCTGGCAAGTTTTACCCAAAAATCGTATTCAGATTCTGCAGTCATAATAGAGAAAACACTAGTAATTAAGCCATTTAGTTAATCTCTATTATAGCGGAGTCTTGGTTTATTTAACGAGAACCTTTACCTTTTACCTTGGTAAAGCGTGATTCAAATTTCTGTTGCTGCTCTTCTGTCAAAATTTGATAGATTTCATTTTGCATTTTGAAGAAATTCATCATTTGTTGTGTTTGCTTCGCCTGCTTAGCAGCAATGATTTGCTCAGCTTGAGACTCATTAAAGTTGGCATCAGTAATTAACGCTAACATGTCTGCTTTATGTGCACTGCGCTCTTGTGCTGAAGGACGCTCGCCTTTTTCAGCTTTGTACTTAGCCATAATCGCTTTAACGTCAGTCTTTTGCGCTTCGGTAAGATCTAAAGAACGTAGCATTTTACGTACGCCTTTATGCATGCTTTTACCGTGATGTTTGCCGCCGTGAGCACGTTCACCTTTTTGGGTTTGCTCAGTTTTAACTGAGGTATCTGCAGGCTCTGCGGCATAAAGTTGACCAGCTAATAATGCTGATGATGCTACTAGAGCTAAAACGCTGCTTTTCATCTTTAATCGTGTTTTCATAATCTCACCTTTTATCTCAAGTTATTGAACCCGCTAAGACCGACGGTTAACCATTTAATCCATCAAATGTAACCAATCAAAAACTCACCTTAGGCTCAAAATCGTTTGTGTTGTCAGCATGAAAATGAACATCGCACTGATAACGGGATCTGGGGTCACCTACATACTGTTTCGTAGGAATGAAACAAGTTTAGCGAATGCAATGTCAATGAGGGTGTTGGCTCAGTAAAAAAATGTAAAGACCATTTTTTAATCAACACACATCTTGTTATTCAATAAAATTGCCCATAATCACGACCTCGATGCAGAGAATGGGAGCAAGCTCACGTATTAAAGGTTTGATCATTTTCATAATGAACAAAGTTACACTTGTAACATCAAAGTTAGCGCTAAGTAGTTAACATTATGAGACATTAGCTTTATAGCGAGTGCGACTTATCAGAGATAATTTAAGCGCATGTGACAAAAGACTGCAGCTAAGAGTGAATGACTGATGTTATGAGTGACTAAATGCGGTAAATGATTGAATTGAGGTTATGGATGAACAAAGTTGTCAGCAATATCATTTTTATTAGTAGTTTATTATTTTCTGTCTGTGGTTTTGCACAAAGTAACGTGACACCCAGTCCTCACGAACCCAATGCCAGTATTTGGGTTAATCAAACCCAAGCCGGCCCCGAGATTAACTTACACTTTTTTTGGTCTGCGACCTGCCCACATTGTAAGGAGGCTCACCCTTTTATAGATGCCTTAGCAGAGCGCTATAGCTGGATTCATTTACAAGATTACCTTATCAGCGAGCCTGGCAGTGTCGACAAACTCATGGCCGTGGGCGAATTAACCGGGGTTGAACCCAAGTCAGTGCCTTATGTCGCCGTCTGTGGCGAAGCCATTACTGGCTACAACAGCCATGATGTCACCGGACGCTATATTCTGCAGCGCCTAGAGGCTTGTTATCAACGAAATGCAGGCAGCTTGCCAAGCAAAGACTTAATGGCTGATTTCTATACCGAAAAAACCACTGCTAGTAGCCCGCTTTTTGAAACCTGTGCTGATGATTCAGATCCAAATAACCCCAGCACTTGTGGGATGAACTTTAGTACGACTACTAGCGAACAAGCAAAGCTCGATTCAACGCCACATATCCAGCCCGTTGATATTCCGTTAATTGGTGCAGTACAACCAGAGCAAATGTCACTTCCTGTGTTGACCTTAGTCCTCGCCGGCGTCGATGCCTTTAACCCTTGTGCCTTCTTCGTATTGCTATTTTTGCTTAGCATTATGGTGAATGCCGGTAGTCGTGGCCGCATGTTATTAGTGGGCGGTATCTTTGTGTTTTTCTCGGGCTTTATTTACTTTATCTTTATGAGCGCGTGGCTAAACTTATTCCAGTTACTTGGCGGTGGTGATGGCGGCTGGATAATTACTAGCGCAGGAGTTATCGCACTGGTGGCGGCAGTAGTGAATATTAAAGATTTCTTTTTTGGTAAAGGCGATGTCAGTTTGTCTATGTCAGTTGAAAACCGCGGCAGCTTAATCAAACGCATGGGCAAATTATCTAAAGCTAGCTCTTTACCAAGCTTAATATTGGGTTCGGCATTACTGGCAATTATGGCCAATGCTTACGAGCTACTCTGCACCGCGGGTTTCCCGATGATTTACACCTCAGTGTTATCAATCTCAGGGGTAGATACCGTGCAGCGCTATTTATACCTCATCGCTTATAACCTTATCTATATCATTCCATTAGCGACGATTGTCATTGTTTTTGCTGCCACATTAGGTAAACGTAAGCTCACTGAAAAAGAAGGTGAAGTACTTAAGTTAATGTCTGGGATCATGATGCTAGGCTTAGGCAGCATGTTGGTCCTTAACCCTATGGCACTGCAAAACGTGGTGTTCTCTGTTGGGTTAATTGCCGGCTCAATTTTACTTACCTATATTGTGGTAAAAATTAAGCGCTATAAGCAAAAAGCCGTCTAATTTTTTATCTGGTAACATTATCAATGCGAGTGCTATTAAGTCGCACTCGCTATTGGCTATTTTGATTAGACTGACCAGCTTGGTTTATTGCTTGTTCCAGCCCATTTATAGCTATCACTAAACAATAACCACAGCTTAGTTGGCCAATATGTAAAAGAGTGCAATGTTGCTAAACTTGGCTATTCATTCGTTATATAGTGAATGCTTATTATTGAGCGAGGATCCCATGAGTCGAATTTTATTAGTCGATGATGACGCAGGTTTATCAGAGTTATTAGCCCAGCTTTTAGAGCTAGAAGGCTTTGAATTAACTCAAGCATTTGATGGTCAGCAAGGGCTAGACTTTGCGCAGAATCAAGATTTTGATTTAATCTTATTAGACGTCATGCTGCCAAAACTCAATGGTTTTGAAGTGCTGCGCGCCCTGCGCACCCAAAAGCAAACTCCAGTGCTGATGCTTACCGCCAGAGGCGATGAAATTGACCGAGTAGTAGGGTTAGAAATTGGCGCTGATGACTACCTGCCAAAACCGTTTAACGATCGTGAATTAGTGGCCCGTATACGCGCTATTTTACGCCGTTCTAGCCTCACTCAAGCAGATGCTGGCGCCCAAGATACCATTAGCTTTGGTGATTTAAGCTTAGATCAAGCCAGACAAGAGCTGTACTGTAATGATCAGCTTATTATTCTTACCGGCACTGAATTCTCATTGCTTCATAGCTTGATCACTCAAGCAGGCGATTTGGTCACTAAAGAGCAGCTCAGTGAAACCGTTTTGGGTAAAAAACTGATGCCATTTGACCGCAGTTTAGACATGCATTTATCCAATCTGCGCAAAAAATTACCTGAACGTCACGATGGTCGCCCTCGAGTAAAAACCATCCGTGGTAAAGGCTATATCTGGATCCCATAATGATTAAGCTATCTTCGTTAAATCGTTTATTTGTCAAATTACTGCTGGGCTTTTGGCTTGGCAGCTCTTTAATTATTGGCTTTGTGGCTGTACTGCCTTTATTGCAGCAAAACCACGACAAACAGCCAATGACAGCCAAGCAGCAACAGCTACTTAAACGCACAGCTAAACCATTTATTGAAGATCCTAAATTACTCGAAGATCACAAAGCTTTAAAACGCTTGCATCGCCATCGCAGTCCAAATGGCAAAATGATTAAGTTCTATATCACCAATGACCAAGACCTTGTGATTAATAGCAGGCAAGTCCCTAGAACCTTTAGAGAGTTCTTGCTGATTAGTGAAGAGTTTAACGCGCCAATGAGCCATCAGTTCCGTGATGAATTGATTTTTGGACCTTACACTTTTACTGCTGGGGAACAAGAATATCGCATCTACAGTCGCGTACCAGATAACCACCCTAGACCTTGGTTCTTTTTCTTTAATGACCATAAATTATTAACCACTATTATCGCCATGATCTTATCTGGCATATTATGTGGCTTTTTAGCATGGTATTTAGGCAAACCACTTCGCTCACTCAAGCATAGCTCTAACGCTCTTGCTAGCGGCGATTTAAGCGCTCGAGTCGATGACAGTATTGCCGCCAGAGGCGATGAAATGGGCGAGTTAGCACAAGCATTCAATACCATGGCGCAATCCATTGAAACCATGATGCATAACCAGCAGCGCCTAATGGGTGATATCTCCCATGAACTGCGCACCCCCTTAACGCGCTTACAACTCTCTTTAGCGCTGGCTCGCAAAAAACAACAAAGCAGCGTCGAGATTGAGCGCATTGGCTATGAAGCTGAGCAGCTAGAAGCTTTGATTGCTGAATTGCTGACCTTATCGCGAGTGACCATCAGTAATACTGAAAATAAAGTCCACTTAGAACTTGCCGAGTCTCTCAGTCAAATTCTTGATGATGCTGAATTTGAAGCCGAGCAACAACAGAAAAGATTACTCATTGATATACCAGAAAACATTAGCCTAGATCACTACCCCAAAGCGCTTTCTCGGGCGATTGAAAATGTACTGCGTAATGGCATTCGCTATGCCAATAGTGACATTTCAATCACTGCAATAAAGCAACACCAACAGGTCGTCATTACCATTAAAGACGATGGTCCTGGTATTGAAGACGTTGAGTTAGAGAAAATATTTAAGCCTTTTTATCGCCCTGATAGTTCAAGAGACAGAGAATCAGGTGGTTGGGGCTTAGGTCTGGCGATTACCCAAGCCGCCATCAAGCTCAATAAAGGCGAGATACACGCCAGCAATATTGCCCCCCATGGGCTCAAGGTGGTGATTAGCCTGCCTGAGCGGATCTGCCGTTCGAATTGAACATTGTGAATTGATTACCACCAGCAGCTGGTTTTGCGTATAATTCCCAGCTCAATCAATGAAGGTAGCTATCCATGTTCCATATTGCGCTTTATGAACCAGAAATTGCCCCTAATACCGGTAACATTATCCGTCTTTGTGCCAATAATGGCGCTAAGCTACATTTAATAGAGCCATTAGGTTTTGATTTAGAAGAGAAAAAACTTCGACGCGCCGGCTTAGATTACTCAGACTTAACCAATATCACCCGTCATAAAGATTTTGCAGCCTTCCTTGACGTCATGGCAGGTAAACGTATTATGGCCTGCACCACCAAAGGTAGTCGTCCTCATACTGAGCTGTCGTTCGCTGCTGATGATGTATTGTTATTTGGGCCCGAAACCCGTGGCTTACCTATGGATGTCATTGAGTCGATTCCCACTGAGCAGCGCTTACGTATTCCGATGACGGCTAACAGTCGCAGCTTGAACCTGTCTAACTCAGTGGCGATTATTAGCTATGAGGCTTGGCGTCAATTGGACTTTGCTGGCGCCAGCTAGGTTTTAGGTTTTAGGTTTTAGGTTTTAGGTTTTAACCAGGTAAGTTTCAAACATCAATCTGGCTTAAGTGGTTCAGACTAAGTGGTTCATCCCAATCACATAATGCAGCCAACAAAAAGCCTCGCCATTGTTGAGTATACAGTAAAAACCATGTTCATTTGCGCGTGAGTGAGTGATAAGCCTTTACTGGCAATGCTTCTTGTGACATTTAAAGCGTACACACTATGTATATTGGTGTGTACGCTTTTTATCCCTGAAGGCTTAGCAAGGCGATGGCATCACTGCGTGAAAACCATCACCCTGCCAAAAGGGTATTTAAGGGACATGATGGTAAAGTAAAATAATAAAGCCACTCCTTACGCTCGCACAGCTCACTACTCGCTAGGCATTTATGATTTTTCTTGACCACCCGCTGAAACACGTTTCTGGACA
>NZ_MCTY01000113.1:0-1111 GCF_002873635.1 Shewanella sp. 10N.286.52.B9 | reverse complement strand
CGCACGGTGCGCTCTTACCGGAAGAAATATTGTGCCACTCATTATTTTGAAGTTATAACATAACGCCTTTCGATTTGAGTTGCTAACACCTACATTCATTAACTGATGGGATTATTCCTGCCAAAGGACTAAATATTTCATCATTAATCACCAAAAGTAACTCATAAACTAAAGTCAACACAGCAAAAAAACTTGATATCTATCAAGTGGGAAATGCTTTTATTTGAAATTAAGAAATGATGTATTAAGCGCACAACCAGCGCTGACAGTTAGCTGCGCCTTGTCGTCGTTTTAGGTCTAGATGCTCGCAATAGTCTGTTAATGAAGGTAAAGCCCCCACCGCACCTTTAAATAATGCACCGAACTCAGTGGTGATTTTTAACCAGTTTTCAGCAGGGATATTCAATCTATTGAGAATGTCTTGACTACTCGCGCTAATGACGCCGCGTTTATCTTCTCGAATAATCCGCCCTGTATCTTCAACCAGCACAATGTAGTCTTTAACACTAAACATCAGTCCATTAGGCATATCTAAACGTTCATTTCCTACAAATGGCAGTAACTCTTTTGGTTGCTCACCTTTCATAGCTGAATTTATGCGTCGTTGAATACTGGTGTAATCTGAAGTTTCAGGTGTTGCAGCCATTTGAGCGCGAATTGGATTCAAATCAACATAGGCCATACAGGCGAGAACTGCTGCGTCATCAAGTAATGCTTGCGATTTAAAGCGCCCTTCCCAAAAGCGACCTGTACACTTATCTTCTTTATTGGCCATTCTCGCAATCGGTTCACTCAAGGAACGCATAAACCAACTGATATCGGTCAATCGCTCTCGATATAGCGCAATACAATCATTAACCGTCTTTAATTCAAACTCATTAAGCGCTTCACCTTTAACAAATTTATGGGTCAACAAGGTGCCTTTAAAGCCTTTATGCCATTGAGTAAGCACCTCAATATCAGACCAGTTTTTGGCGATATCGATATCCACTTTTAGCACCACATGTAAATGATTACTCATCACCGCATAAGCACAGATATCAATCGCGAAAATCGTCGCCAATTCAATAATTCGGTTATCTACCCACTCACGGCGATGTTCAAAGTTTTC
>NZ_MCTY01000112.1:3032-4555 GCF_002873635.1 Shewanella sp. 10N.286.52.B9 | reverse complement strand
AACTATAACTATTTTAAAAAATATCGCTAGTCATTTAAACCTAAACTTCTACGATGCTCTGCCAGTAAATTAACAACAGGGGGCGGTATTTGTAAATAGTAGCCTTTGTCAGCAAGCTCAGCTTTTACTTTTTCAATGTCGGCCATGGCAAGTTCAGTTCTTTTTAATAAAGGCACCATCATCACCAGTTTGGGGACGCCAAACATTTTCATTAAAGCCTCAGGAACGGCATCGAAATTGTCACGCTTCTCGACAAATAAATAGGTATCAACTTTTCGACTACTTTTATATACAGTACAAATCATCTTGGGGTTAAATTCCTCTGTTTCTTGCTTGATAGTAAACAACGCACACTATAACATGGACAATGATTAAATTAATTGTAATTCAGTTCTTAGACTGACATTTTTTGGAGAGTAAAGCCTGGATGGCCACACAAAGTCTCGAGTTAAAAGCTACCTCTTTCACGCTTTCAGTACTCCATATCAACACCCATGATTTCAACGCTATTGCAGCTGACTTAGAAAGTAAATTATCCCAAGCGCCACAGTTTTTTATTGGTGCACCGTTAATCTTAAATTTAAGTGCAATTGAGCAAGAAAACATTAATTTAGCCGCATTAAAACAACTTCTTACTGATAACCAACTCATTATAGTGGGTGTAACATCAGCAAATGAAAGCATTAGTAGCCAAGCCAAACTATTAGGCCTTGCAGTGGTTAAATCAGGCAAACAAGCTAAAAGTATGCCTGCGCCATTAAAAGAAACCAAAATAGTTAAGCAAAATATCCGTTCAGGACAACAAATTTACGCAAAAAATGCTGATTTAGTCATTTTTGGTGCGGTTGGCAATGGCGCAGAAGTCATTGCAGATGGTAGCATTCATATATACGGTGCATTACGTGGCAAAGCAATGGCCGGGGCGTCTGGCGATGTTAATAGTATTATTATTGCCAATGCATTAGACCCCGAACTCGTTTCTATTGCTGGGCAGTATTGGTTAGCTGAGCATTTGCAACAAAACTGCAGTGACCAACGCGGCTGCATTCGCTTAAATGGCGAAACACTCATGGTTGAATCATTGCCACAGTAAGTGGCAACTTAAAAGGATATATAACAACATGGCACAGATTATTGTTGTCACATCAGGAAAAGGCGGTGTTGGTAAAACAACCTCAAGCGCAGCAATAGCGACTGGCTTAGCCTTGAAAGGAAAGAAAACAGTCGTCATTGATTTTGATATCGGTTTACGAAACCTCGATTTAATTATGGGTTGTGAGCGACGAGTCGTTTACGACTTTGTCAATGTGATCAATGGTGAAGCCAATCTTAATCAAGCATTAATCAAAGATAAGCGTTGTGACAAACTGTTTATTTTACCCGCGTCACAAACACGTGATAAAGATGCCCTGACTAAAGAAGGCGTTGGCGGTGTATTAGAAGAGCTAAGCAAAGATTTCGATTATATTGTTTGTGACTCACCGGCAGGAATCGAGCAAGGCGCAATGATGGCATTGTATTTT
>NZ_MCTY01000112.1:0-2274 GCF_002873635.1 Shewanella sp. 10N.286.52.B9 | reverse complement strand
CAATGATGGCATTGTATTTTGCTGATATTGCTATTGTTACCACCAACCCAGAAGTCAGTTCAGTACGAGATTCTGACCGTATTTTGGGAATGTTGCAAAGCCGTTCACGTCGAGCTGAACAAAATTTAGAACCTATTCAAGAGTTTCTATTACTAACACGTTATTCTCCTGCTAGAGTTAAAACAGGTGAAATGCTCAGTGTTGAAGATGTGAATGAGATTTTGGCAATTAAATTACTTGGGGTCATTCCTGAGTCACAAGCAGTGCTAAAAGCTTCAAACTCTGGTGTGCCAGTAATTATCGATGACGAAAGTGATGCAGGTCTTGCTTATGCTGATACTGTACAACGTTTACTTGGTGAAGAAGTACCATTTAGATTTCTGACAGAAGAGAAAAAAGGATTCCTAAAAAGGATATTTGGTAGCTAACTATGTCTATACTCGACTACTTTAAAAGTAACAAAAAAACCAACACAGCGGTCACAGCTAAAGAGCGTTTACAAATTATTGTTGCGCACCAACGTGGTGAACGTGACGCGCCAGATTATTTTCCGAAAATGAAACAAGAGATCCTTGAAGTCATTAGAAAATATGTACATATCTCTGAAGATCAGGTATCGGTTCAATTAGAACAAAATGATGAAAACCTATCTGTATTAGAACTAAATGTGACCTTACCTGAAGGTAAATAAGCCTGAGTTTGTACCTGAGCTTGTAAAAAATACTCTCTAGTCACAGAGCGTAAAGAAAAGCCAAGAGTTTACTCTTGGCTTTTTTGTAGCATCAATTTTTACACTTGATGTGTCTATTTAGCTAAACTTGATTGCAACTAGGGCATCTTTTACAAGCTTGGCGCGCCAGCCTTTTAATAACAATGGTTTTTCTGCAGGTTGCTTATTGTACAACCACATTAAAAACTCATGAATTAAACGTTTAGAACCGATAAACTCAATAGCAACGTCATGTTGTTCAGCCACCTGAATAAGAATATTTTTCACTTCTTTAAATGAGGCTTTGTAACCATTTTTCAGAGCGATTACATCTACTGCTTCAGGCAGATTGTTTAAGTCAGCAGTTTGTAACACTTTAATCAGTTCTTTACCGTGAAAGCGTTTTTCATGCTCTGTTAGATCATTTAGCTGATTAAGCTCAATCACTGTCTTAGGTTGTTTTTTAGCTAATGCAATTAAGGCATGATCTTTAATGATAAACCCAAGGGCTGAGTCTTTTTTCAACGCTTTTTGTAAGCGCCAAGTAGCTAATACTTTTAAGTAAGCGAGCTGCTGTGGAAATAGTTGAAACGCATTTTTCACTTTTAAATAAGCAAGCTCTTCATCAGGCGGAGTTAAACGCCCTTCTGTCATGCGCTCACCTTCTTCAAGTAGCCAATCCATACGGTTAGATTGTTGTATTTTCGCTAACAATTGCGGGTAAAGCTTGTAAAGGTAAAACACATCATTTGCAGCGTATTGCAGTTGTGCATCAGTCAGTGGACGTTTCATCCAGTCGGTGCGTGATTCACCTTTATCTATTTCGATATCTAAAAAGGTATTAACCAGTTTCGCGTAACCTAAACCATGCCCTAGGCCTGTAAAGGTCGCTGCAATTTGACTATCAAATAAGGGACTTGGCTGACATTGACCATAGCGCGCGAACACTTCTAAGTCTTCACTGCATGAATGAACAAGTTTAGTGATCTTCGTATCTGACAATAACTGCCAAAATGCTGATAAATCAGCTAAGGCAACGGGATCAATCAACGCTAGCGTCTTACCATCATAGGCTTGAATAAGCCCTAACTTTGCGTAATAAGTTCGTGTTCTAACAAATTCGGTATCAAGCACAAGTAATTCACTTTGCTGATACTGTGCTACTAATTTCGCTAAACTTTCTGGGTCGCTGATATATTCAAACGATAACAAAATACGCTCCAATTTTATCTTTTTAACCAATATAAAGCTAATAAAAAGCCGGCTATTGCCGGCTTTACTTTACGCTGATTTAACTTCGTCTCGAAGTTCTCGTCGTAAAATCTTACCTACATTGGATTTGGGTAACTCATCTCTGAATTCTACCAGTTTTGGTACCTTATATCCTGTTAAATGTTGGCGACAATGCTTAATGAGATCGCGTTCAGTCACAGTGTTATCTTTTGCAACGACAAAAATCTTAACTAATTCCCCGCTTGCATCATTTGGAACACCAACAGCAGCAACTTCAACCACTTTTGGGTGCAATGCCACCACGTCTTCCACTTCGTTAGGGAAAACATTAA
>NZ_MCTY01000111.1:0-6504 GCF_002873635.1 Shewanella sp. 10N.286.52.B9 | reverse complement strand
AGACAGCACCTAACCAAATACCTTTTGTATCAACAACATATCTACTATTCAGATGGTTATTTTTAAATTCTTCATGATCAACTAATAAAACATGAATATCAGCATTAACATACGCCTTAGCTCTTGAAACTAGCTCGATAAAACTCAAATTAAGTGATAATTCTTTTATATTCGGCTCCACAGCTAAAACTGACCCTGTATGCATTTCTGCAATAAACTTAGTAATATTAAGCGCAGGACTTTCTCGCAAATCATCTATGTCAGCTTTGAAAGCTAACCCATAACAAGCAATAGTCACATCTTTAGCTGTCTTTGTCGGATTAGCTTGTAAGAAGTCAGCTATAGCTAATTTCACTTTATCAATGACCCACTTAGGCTTCGAATCATTCACTAGTCTAGCAGTATGAATTAGCTTTGCTTCATCAGGAGTCTTAGACACTATAAACCAGGGATCTACAGCTATACAGTGACCACCTACACCTGGTCCGGGCTGCAAAATATTAATTCGTGGGTGGCGATTAGCTAAAGCAATAAGTTCCCAAACATCAATATCTAACTTATCACAAATAACGGATAATTCGTTAGCAAATGCAATCTGCACATCACGACAGCTGTTTTCAGTTAATTTAGCCATTTCGGCCGTGCGCGCATTAGTAATCACACAATCACCTTGTACAAAAGTCTTGTACAATTCAACCGAACGTTCCGAACAACGAGTAGACATACCACCAATAACTCGGTCGTTTTCTACTAGTTCGCGCACAACATGACCAGGTAACACTCGCTCAGGGCAATGTGCAACATTCACATCTGCATTATCACCTGCTGATTGAGGAAAAGTTAAGTCTGGTCGAGAAGCAGAAAGCCACTCTGCAACCTGCTCAGTGGCGCCAACTGGAGATGTTGACTCTAGAATTATTAAATCACCTTTTTTCAATACAGGCGCTATACCATTACAAGCAGATTCAATGTAACATAAATCTGGTTCTGGAATGGCACCTTCAGCACAAGGCTTAAATGGTGTTGGTACCGCGATTAAAAAAGCATCCGCAGGTTCTGGTTTAGTTACAGCCTTAAGGTAGCCTTCAACAACAGCAGCATGAACAATCATATCTAAATCAGGCTCGACAATATGGATTTTACCTTGATTGATTGTATCTACAGCATGTTGATTAACATCAACACCAATGACCTTCTTCTTACGTGATGCAAACATCGCTGCGGTCGGCAGACCGATATAACCTAAACCGATAACTGATATAGTTTCGAAAGACATTTAATTACTACCTTTAAATTGTTTCTAATACATTAAGAATTTTTTGACATGCAAAGCCGTCGCCATAAGGATTATGAGCAAAGCTCATCTTTTTGTATGCTTCGTCGTTGGTCAATAAAATATTCAAGTTATCCACGATGACCTTTACATCGGTACCAACCAACTTGACCGTTTCAGCTTCAACAGCCTCAGGTCGTTCCGTAGTGTCACGCATGACCAAAACTGGCTTACCTAAAGATGGCGCTTCTTCTTGAATACCACCTGAATCTGTAAGAATAATATTTGAGCGCATCATTAAATATATAAATGGAAGGTACTGCTGTGGCTCTATGAGATAAATATTCTCGATGCCCGCCAAGATGCGATTAACCGGTTCACGGACATTTGGGTTTAGGTGCATTGGATATAAAATCTGCGTATCAGGATGCGCTTTAGCTGTTATCGCTAAAGCTTCGCAAATGCGTTCGAACCCACCACCAAAACTCTCACGTCGGTGTCCTGTAACTAGAATCAACTTTTTTTCTTCATCTAAGAACGGAAACTGCGATGCAAGTGTGCGCTTTAAGTCTTCATCCTTTTCAATTTTATCTTTAACCATTAACAATGCATCGATAACAGTATTACCTGTAACAGTGATATCGTTAGAGTTAAAGTTTTCTTTTAGCAGATTAAGCTTTGATGTTTCGGTCGGAGCGAAGTGGAACTTTGTTAAGGCACCGGTTAAACGGCGATTGCCTTCTTCTGGCCAAGGCGAATAGATGTTACCAGTACGAAGCCCTGCTTCAACATGCCCTACAGGGATCTGTTCATAATAAGCAGCAAGACTGGCTGCAAATGTGGTCGCCGTATCACCGTGCACAAGTACAACATCTGGTTTAAAATCTTCTAAAACTGGTTTCAGTTCCTGAATGATTTTAGCCGTTATATCATTTAGTGTTTGACCCGCTTTCATCAAGTTCAGATCATAATCAGGCGTGATCTCAAACAGCTCAAGGACTTGATCAAGCATTTCACGGTGCTGAGCAGTAACACAACATCTTGCTTCAAAGCGCTCATCCGATGCTAAAGCATGAACCAATGGAGCCATTTTGATAGCTTCCGGTCTGGTACCAAATACCGTAAGTACTTTCTTTTTTGTCATTAGATCCGACCTGATTTGAGTATTCCCTCTGAATGAGGAATTGAATAATCACACTTTTCAATCTCAGCCTGTAGAACCAAGCTGAGACACTTTTATTCATTTTGAGACAGCGACATCGCCGCTACCTCCGATAGAACCTAGCTTTTACTGTTTTTCGTTAAACAGTCCCAATAGGCTCTTTTTTTTTCTTTTTTCTTTTCTTTGTTTAATCTTCTTTTCTAACGAAATGCCTGATTAAAACAATCATTACCGCTAACATGCCGCCTAGCATTGTGCCTAATACACAAATCAAGGCTCGTTTAGGACCTGCTTTTTCTTCTGGGACTAATGCTGGGTCAATGGTTTTAAATACGTATTCTTCACGTACTTCAGCAAACATAATAGTTTTAGTTTGCTCTTCAATTAGCTGGTAAAGTATCGTGCGAATATCTGCAACATTAGTTTGGGCTATCTGAGTTTCTAGAAATGCGGTACTGCGCTGAGCTTCTGCCACATCGCGCTGTTTCATTTCTAAGTTGATATCTTCTACTAACCATTTAACCCACTGTTGGGCAACTGATGGTGATAAATGCTCTACCGACACTTTCACCATGCCGGTTTCTTTATCACTATTAATCGCTATCACTTTACTAAACGCTTTATATGCTTCCTGCATTGAAGGCTCTGGCTTAAATGGGGCTTTAACCTCACGAATCCATTTGTTGTTTTTAACATCAAACATATCTACATCATAAGCGAGTGTATCTGAAGCCATATCCCACTTTTCCGCAGCCATGAGGTCGGCCAGAATATTATGCTTTTGAATAAACTCACTGGTAAATTGACGTGATTTAACCACTTCTATCGCCATTTGAGTTTTGTCAACACCACCGCCACCACCAAGGTTGATGCCAGCCATACTTGCAAGACCGCCAAACTGTCCAGCAAGTGCGGCTAAACCACCGCCACCTTGTTCCCCGTCTGCCGGTGAAAGTAGCGCTTCTGATTTATAAGTATTTGGTTGACTAAGTGCAAACAAAACAGAACCAACAGCGAAGACAGCAGTTACTGCAATGATCAACCATTTGCCTTTCCAAATTACTGAAAATAGCTCTCGTAAATCGATTTCATCATCTGCAACAACTTGCGGAGTCGAAGTAAAATTAGCATCTGTGTAATTTTTTGGTATTTGGTTTTTCATGTTTGTTATTAATAGATTTACAGCGATGCTTACTTTGTATTAGCTTAGGCTGTAAATCTAGTTTTTATCCCTGTAATTAATTGGTTGACGCGGTTTAGGATTTTAAAACAAAATTTTACAAGCCTGAAATCGTTGCCAATGCAACCGCAGAGTTATAGACAATTTGTGTCACTTGAGTCCAAAGGGTTAAGTTATCTTTGTACTCAGTATCAAGCGGTACAATAACAGTATCTCCGGCACTTAAAGCGGCCTTGCTGCTAAACCAGAAGCTTTGTTTTGGCATCATTACCGAGCCGTCTGCTTTAATGATATAGGTTCTACCGTCATCAGCACGTTCTCTTGGGCCACCTGACATAGATAAGTATTGGTCTAAAGTCGTGCCTTCTTTAAATCTATGAGTTGACGGGTGCTGTACTTCGCCCATAACAGACACGATTTGTTTCGTGGTAGGCACATACAAAATATCTTTATCTTCAAGTTGTATATCTGCTTGCTCTATTCCCACTTGAATTGCATTTAGATCTACAACTAAACGGCCAACTGCTTGAATATTTTCTAAGTCCGTAAGCATTAGCTGTGCTTCAGAGTAATTAACTACCGTGCCGTCTTTCGACACACCACGGGTTGCAATATCACGACGTAATTGGTCAGCAAGCTTCTTAATTTCAAGTTGCTCTTGTTGCTTTACTGATTCTCTAACAAAAACCGCAGCAGTAGGGAAAGCGAAGTCAGTAAACCCACCTGCGCGTTGCATAACATCGGCAAGCGTTTCGCCTCTACGAATGTTATACATCCCAGGAAATTTCACTTCACCTCGGATTTCAATCGATTTACGCTCTTGCCATTCTGGAGTTGTTAGTACGACCAACATATCACGGCCTTCTAATAACAAATCATCAGATGGAAGGTGATTTATGGCATTATTAATATTGACGTGTATATGGTTGATGTCTGAAAGCGAATCAGAATTTTCAGTTCGGGTTAATTCAGCTCTATTTGTATAAGCACCTTCAACTAAACCACCTGCAGCAACAAGTAAATCACTGACTTTTGCATTAGTTGCTAATGGGTATATACCGCCATTTTTAACTTTGCCAGAAATGGCAACTACTTGAGCTTTTTCTAAAGGGCTACTTTGCTGTGATAACTTGCTAATAATAGGAAATAACAACTCTTCACGACTCATTGAGCCACTTAATTTAATTAAGTCTCTGTCATCAAATAAATTAGATAACATTTTACTGACTTCATCACCGATAAGTTGTTCTTGCTCATTTAGTTCCTTATCAGAACCAGGAATAACTATTCCACCGATTGAAGCTTTATGCATCATTGAACCAGCAGCATCAATATTCATTGACTTAAAACCAGCTTTAAATAAGTCGTTGCCAATAAGTGAGTCACTGCTTAATGATTTTATTTTTTTTGCTCTATTTTGAACTAATTTATTTAATTCATAACGATTTATCGATGAATCATCATAATTAAACAAAATGACTTTATCTCTTGGACTTAAAGCAATATTTTCTGACTGAACCTGCTGCGAAATGGCTTTACCTGGTGAAAATTGTAGTACTTCAATTTTACCAAACTTGTTCACTTCACGAATGATTAATGCGTAGTTCAAATCGGCAGATATGGCTAAATCCCCCCAAATGGTAGGTAACAGATCGTTAACCTTCTGTCCCTGATACCACTGGTACTTACCAGGTCGTACAACCGCACCAACAAGGGTTACTGCATCTTCATATTGCATAGAAGCACTTTTTACACGAATAAAATCACCCGCTTTCGCTAGCTTGCTAGCTGCTTTTGCTGATGTTAAGTCAACATTGACGATGGTTTTTAAACCGTTGTGATTATATCGCTCAATGCTGCTTCGCTTGGGATATGCACCGGGGTTAACACCTGCAGCCATTTTGACCACATCATCAATAGTTTCATTGCTCTTAATTTCATAAATGGCCGGACGTCTAATTTCACCGGTAATACTTACTCGTCCACCGACTGATGGAATGAAAACTACATCACCAGAACGTAAATTAATATCTTTCGATGCATCACCTTTTAGCAGCAGATCATATAAATCAAAGCTACCAACTAACTGCCCCTGACGTTTTACTTGAATATTACGTAAACTACCTATTTCATTTACGCCACCAGCTGCAAACAGAGCTTGTGTAATGGTAGATAAACTAGAGACAGTATACGAACCAGGTTTATAGGCATCACCAGCGATAAAAATGCGAATAGAACGTAATTCACCTAGGGTAATATTTGATTCAATACCGATCATTTGTTTTTGAATTCGCTCGCCTAGATACTCGCGTAATTCAGAAAACGTTAGCCCCACAACCGATATAGGCCCCAATTCTGGGAATTGAATATTGCCATCACGACCTATTGTTAAGGCGTATTCACGATTATCTTTACCATAAAGTTGCACATTTAGTGTATCGCCAGGCCCAACAACATAGTCACTTGGTACAGGGATATCTGAAATAGGAGCAAATGTAGTTGGCTCGCCAGCAAACATGTCATAGCCAAAAAAGTTTAATTCTGCTTTTTCGCTTTCTTGTTCAAAATCGAGATTATTAGTTTGCTGTTCTTTTGCTTGTACTTGCCTTGCAGGAATTGGCGTGGCTTCAGCGATTTGACTTGATTGACCGCTTTGCCCCGATAACACTGAAGGGCTAATACCATACTGCTTAGCAAGTCTTTGCTGTTCAGAAGCTGGCAAGGATTTAAACTGCTCTATCATTTGAGGAGAGGGAGCTACAGCTTGAATAGGTGCGCTGATAACTAAAGTCGCACTCAGTGCCGCTATTGCGAATATTTTAATCTTCTGTAACACCATGTATCTCCAAGTAAATAATAGCAAATGAATATTTGAGCTAAAAATTAATT
>NZ_MCTY01000110.1:0-3137 GCF_002873635.1 Shewanella sp. 10N.286.52.B9 | reverse complement strand
AGAATCTGTTACACCCTCTTGGCTTTTTATTTTTTTAGTGATTTACCTGTAACTAAAGTTTGATGTTGAGATTGACAAACGTAATAGATAACCCAATATAAAGCCCCACGGCAGCTGCAATAGAGCTCTAAACACCAGTATGCTATCAACAGAAAGCAGCATCAAAACTAGTTAGCGAAATAACATCACCAGCAGCCATATTATCAATATGTATATCGCCAATTCTCACTCTAACTAGCCTTAAGGTGGCAAAGCCTACGGCTGCAGTCATTTTTCTGATCTGACGATTCTTACCTTCACAAAGCGTAATAGAAACCCAACTTGTTGGCCCATGTCTTGGGTCGCGAATTTTACGACCCCGAGAGGGAAGCGAAGGTTCTTCATCTAATTTGAACGCCTTACAAGGCAAGGTTAAATATTTACTACCATTAATGCCAATTTCAACCCCATTTTGCAGTAATGAAATCGCCTCAGGAGTAATATCACCATCCAGCTGTACATAGTATTCTTTCGCTATACCTTTACTTCTGATCTTATGACTCATCATGCCATCAGTGGTGAGTAATAACAGTCCTTCTGAGTCATGATCTAACCGACCAATGGCCATGGTTTTATCGGGGAAATTAAATAGCTCACCCAGTAGATGTTTCTTCTTACGGGTTTCAGGTACAAACTGGCTTAAAAAACCATACGGTTTAAATATTTTAAAATGCTGATGAATTTCGCTCTTATCAGCAGGCGCTAGCAAACCCGTTTGGTTAGTAGTTGGCATAATATGGCTTTTAATCGTAAAAACTGTATAGGTTGGCATTATACGGTGAGTCTTAGCATGATGCACATAATCTAAAACGCCCCCAATACACATAATTAAAAGTAAATATTCTTATCAGCGCATAAAATGCTAGAAGAAACGAGGATAAACATATTGAGCAAACATTACTGGGGGCTTGCTCATATGAAAAGCAGTGACATTGACTGAGTCAATCTTCTCAAGGCAAATAAGTGACTATAAAACAGGCAATTTAAATACTAGGCAATAAAGCAATTTTGAATTAATAGTATTAATCTTCAATATTTTTAGTGATTTATACGAAAAAAGGCTCATCATTTCTGATGAGCCTTTCGTCTTGAATATGGCGGAGAGATAGGGATTTGAACCCAAGGCTTCCGTATTAAATAAAAAAATAAGTCGTTTAGTTTCAATTGCTTGCATTTAAATAATGTAAATAGAAGCTGCAATTGGCAACTAAGATTGACTATATTTCTGAATGGCAAAAAAGTCAACATTCTTAATGATTAAACATGGTAATTCCATGCATAAAATTCTTTAAATTAGTTAACAGCGTAAATAGTATAGAAGAAAACCAAGGTCAAAAGCCTTCGGTAGGCAGGCTATTGTCTTGACTCACCGGGAGCGTCCATATATGCCTATGTTATTTTAGTGGAAGGGCTTTACCAAATGTATTAACTTACTTTTGAAATAGTGAAAAATAATTTTTACAGGAAATAACTAATGTGGAACTGTCGTAGGAACAAAGCCGACACAAGTAAAAAAAGATTTAAACCGTTAAGAAAATTTTTACTGGTAGCTTTAGGTTTTATTTTTATTCGCACAATGTTTTTAAATTATAATCATGTACCAACTCAATCTATGAATCCTAATTTGCATGAAGGAGATGTTATTTTAGTTAACAAGGTTGCTTACAACTTTAAGCTTCCATTTGCTGAAACTGGGCTTTTAAATTTTGGTTCTCCAGAGCGAGGGGATATTGTTACATTTGATTATAATGGTGTTAACTATGTCAAGAGGATTATGGCTGTCGGTGGTGACACATTTAAAATGACAGATAATAGATTTTATATCAATGGTAAAAAATTACCGTTAAACCACACCAGAAATGAATCTGTTGACCTTAATGAGTTTAAGAGTCAAGAAGAGTATACATATAAAGCCTATAGAGAAGAAAACTTCTCAGGGCTACAGTATGATGTTATTTATGCAGAAGGCTTTAAGGAAGATTATATTAAAAAAATGATTGTAAGTAGCGAGGTTTATGTTGTTCCTGAAGATACGTATTTTATGATAGGCGACAATAGAAACATGAGTGGTGATAGTCGGTATATTGGAGCCATTCATATGGATAAAATCACAGGCAAAGTTGTTAAAATAGCATTTAACTATCAACAGATTTTTACTGATGTAAAGATGCGGTTTTGGGAAGACACTGAGTAGGTTGATTTTCGCAGATTTGGAAAGCAGAATGCCTGGTAATCTTATGCTATACCCACTGTTCTAGGGGGAACCTATCCCCTCCAACCATTTTTTCAACGGTATCGGTTCCCGTTAGTCATGCCTTAAGTACACAACTGCCAATGGAGTAGTAAAATGTTGCGTCTTCAATACTGACAAACGTGCTTCATGGTCTGCCAATAGCAACCTCAATCAAGCAGTGACGAAATAGCACATTAATAACTCACCAGGGTTGTTGTAAACGATGAAGTAATGGCTCAGTCCAACCAATGTAAGCCAGAAAAGGCCAAGGATGAACTTAAACCGAATGGGTGTTTCACCATTAAGCGGCGCAGTGGTACGGAATTCATTAGGGGCGCAGTTAGACTGTTAAGCCCGTATATCTGGCAGAACAACCGCTTTAAGCGGTACATGAGTGACATCAATAACAACAGCAAGTGTGAATAGTTTAGCAGAAAACCAAGGTCAAAAGCCTTCGGTAGGCAGGCTATTGTCTTGACTCACCGGGAGCGTCCATCATATATAACTATGTTATTTTTAGGCATAAAAGGTACTTGTACTGCACTTATGTTGACGACAAAAAGCTGTGTTCGTCAAGCCACTAGCGAATTGCTGTTTTATCAAAGCAGTCCAATCCTCATGAGAACGTCTAGCCATATTAACTCCTGATGTATAGTCAGGAGTTAAAATAAGGGATCAATGAAAGCAGTTGAAGATGTACTTGCCCGGACGCTTACGATCGTTAAGCCGCTAGCGGGCTGCTGTTTTATCAAAGCAGTCCAATCTTCATGAGAACGTTTAGCCATATTAACTCCTGATGTATAGTCAGGAGTTAAAATAAGGGATCAATGAAAGCAGTTGAAGATGTACTTGCCCGGACGCTTAC
>NZ_MCTY01000109.1:0-2565 GCF_002873635.1 Shewanella sp. 10N.286.52.B9 | reverse complement strand
ATTATTATTATATGATATATAAAGTTCTGCATGATTCTTATATTTATCAATACCAGTCAATATGTACATTGACTGTAATTGCGCAATATGTAAGTTGTGATAAAAAGGGCTAGATATATACGCATCATCTGAATATAACGACCAGTAACCACAGTTAAAATTATCCAACTCTTCAGCCAAAAATTCAGACAATGATGCAAAACTATTATCTTTATTTTCTACAGTCACCATTTTTTCGTAGTCGAATATACCCCACAGTGTAAATATCCAACCATTTAAAATAATAGCCCTATTCTTCTTTGGCGTTTCATCAAATACAATACCATTTTTAGTGTGAATAGATATATTATTGTGCTCATTCATTAAACAAGAATAGACTAGATTAGCAGTACTTAAATATTTTTCTTCATTGGTTTCTTTGTATGCTCTATATAGCACAGATAAAGCTTGCCCTTGGGCCATAGAGCTATAATTAGTTATTGTGTCTTTATTGCTACTAGACCAGCAATCATACCCACCATTTCTGTCAACAGAATTAACAAACCAATCAGCTAATAAAAGAAATTCTTCCACATTATTATTTTCATAAAGAGCTATAGCTTTTTGTGCAATAGCTATTGGAAAATAAACGTATTTCCCATCTGAAAGTTTGTTTCTAGGTACCCCTGTACTATCTTTAAACCCTTGCCAAGATAACTTTGAACTTAAATCATTCGGGTAAAGCTCTGAGTCTTTACTGAAGTTATAGGGCACCCCTTGCTTCTGATGAAATTGACTTATTCCAAGCAGCATTTTGGCCCATCTTATGTATTTTCTTATCATGTTAATCATAGGATTCTAACTTAATCTCATTGGGTGCTCAGCTAAAAACTTAGTTATACTGTATTTCTCAAACTCTCGATAACAATCGTCAGCGTGTCTATTATTAAGCTTAAGTGCGGAGAGATCTAAGTAAAATCCGTCTTCTAGGATAATACCGCATCCATTTTTACCGTAATCTCCAACATGAGAAGTCATGATAGGTATTACCCCACATGACAAATATTCAAAATATTTTATAGGTGAAGCGGTTCGATTAACTAAATTATCTTCCCTTAAAATAAAACCATACCGATGCTTAGATAAGTGACTTTGTAACTCATTACTCTTTATAGACATTACTTTATAGTTTTTAGCACTGCTTTTTTCTAGAAGTAAATTAGCAGTTACAACTTCATTAGTATAAACCGTCAACGAAGCTCTATTGTCCTGTGCTACAATTCCGGCAAAGCAGTCTGCTACCTTATCGAAAGATTGCCAAGTCGACATTCCACCTAAATAGCAAAAAGATAAATCATCCTGCGAAGAATTTTCAAATTTTTTACCAAAATACAAACAAGGGACAACGGTGATCTCTCTAGAGAAATATTTATCAGTCAGATATTTTTTTAGCCCATTTGAAACGGTACATATTGAATTTGCAGAATTATATATATACGCCTCAATTAATCTCATGACTAATACTTTAAAAAAACCTCTTCCTTTTAGTTTTAGTTCTTCACTAGATATACCTCTAAAGTCATATATATAATTACAATCAAGTCCCATTGTGAAAAACTTAACTACCAAGTAATCAATCGGGTCCCTTATATAAATCTTCTTGAGGCCTAACACTCTCTTTAAAGCCTGCCTAAATTGAAACACACTGCTGTATTCTCCATCTGACCGGTAAAACTTTGAGTTTAAGCGGAATAAATCCCCTCTTGTTAACTCATTACCACTAACAGGAGACACTTGTGAAGCAATTATATTTTCACCCAATCTTTTTGATACAACATAAAAATTCACGAAAAAACCCACCTAACATTGACTACAGTAACAACGAGAAACAACATAAAATAAGCCGTTATGATTTTTTTGTTTTTATAAACATTTGAAAATGAATTAATTCCATACGCGCTTATATAAATTCCAACGATACTCGGAAAAAATGACAGTTTAACTCGGAGTGAAAAACCATCATTTATATAGGTATATAGTATCATTGAGAGAATATATGAGATAAACACTGAACTACAGACACTTCTCCCCCATGAACTAGTTTGCTTGCTAACATCATCCTTACTAAAAAAATATGACAAAATTAAAATTGTAACTCCCATCATAGATAACGTAGCAAGAACAAAAGTTATCCATGAGATCAAATAATTTTGGTAATAAGACTCTTGGGCTATATACTCCGCAATGATTTGTGGGATTGGTTTTCCTACAAATGACAACGGCAATTTAAAAGCATTAGAAAAAGCCAATCGGCTATGTTCAATTACAAATGGAATTGTCAAGGTTATACTTAGAAGAGCAACCAAATTCAACCACTGCCGGCCCTTAAATTGGTTTACAAAAAACGCTAAAAATAAAGAAGCGAACAATATATACACAAGTTCGTATCTAAAAAAATATAACAGCACTAAAGATATAATAAACACAAAGAACTTTTTATTAAACAAGCCATAAAATATTGCATATAAAATTATTGACAATATACCATCCCTGTAGTTTTGAGTTACTATAAAACTCAAAGGAAAA
>NZ_MCTY01000108.1:0-5805 GCF_002873635.1 Shewanella sp. 10N.286.52.B9 | reverse complement strand
GTTCGCTGGGAGTATGGCTTTACCCCAGAAGAAGGCTCCCAAGAGGCGGAGCTATACGAGCGCTACCTTAAACCACAAGATTGGTTGAAGCTGGAAAGCTAGCTTTAAATGAGTCGGTATAATTTAGTCGACAGATTGGTGGGGCGGAATCGATTCTAATGTCTATGCTTCATCATTAGTTCGCTGGGAATATGGCTTTACCCCAGAAGAAGGCTCCCAAGAGGCGGAGCTATACGAGCGCTACCTTAAACCACAAGATTGGTTGAAGCTGGAAAGCTAGCTTTAAATGAGTCGGTATAATTTAGTCGACAGGTTGGTGGCGGTGCGGAATCGATTCTAATGTCTATGCTTCATCATTAGCTCGCTGGGAATATGGCTTTACCCCAGAAGAAGGCTCCCAAGAGGCGGAGCTATACGAGCGCTACCTTAAACCACAAGATTGGTTGAAGCTCGAAAGCTAATCTTTATTACGCATATTATTGGCAAGCTGCGAAATGGCCTGAAATATCACTTGTTGATGTTCAGGCTTTTTTATTGCCTCAGCAATGGCTTGCTCCATACAGGTTAACCATTGATCAACCATCGTTTGGTCAATATCAAACGGCATATGCCGTGCCCGTAATGCCGGGTGGCCATACTTTTGCTGATAAAGCTGTGGGCCACCTAACCAGCCACTTAAAAACTCAAATAACTTTTGTTGTGAATCTTTAATTGGAGCGCGATGAATAGCTAGTAGCGGCTGTGTGTCTTCACGGCTTTGCATCTGCTGGTAAAAGTTTTGGGCAATTAAGCGAATGGTCTTCTCGCCACCAATTAAATCATAGGCATTGGACTGATTTGGATCTCGGTCATCAGGTTGCGCCTTATTGCTAAAAAGTTTTTTTAACCAATTCATGGTATCGACACTGAGTATAAGTAATGAAAGTGGCTTGATTATAACGATTAATCCCGTTTATATCTCTCGCTTTACTAAGCCATAAACATATTTTGTTAATGTTTTGCTAAATTTATCTGTTGTGATGTCAGATGCTTATCGGATAACTTAGGCGTTCTAATAACAATAATAACAATAATAACGAGGACCGAGATCATGGCCAAGATGGCACCAAGATTAATTGTAATTGCGATTTCAACAGCCCTGCTTGGCTGTAACTCAGCCCAGCAAGACCCTAAAGTTAGTATTAATAAAAATCCCTACCCAAGTACTTACCAAGTGATGCCAAGAACATCGACCTTGCTGATTAACGCTACTGTGCTAACAGGTACAGGTGAAAGAATCGACGGCGCTGATGTCCTAATGATGGATGGCAAAATTAATGCGGTTGGCAGGCAATTAAGTCAAGACAATGTCACTGTGATTGATGCTAGCGGTAAATGGATAACCCCAGGTATTGTAGATGTTCACTCACACCTTGGCGTGTATCCAAGCCCTAGCGCAGATGCCCATGGCGATGGCAACGAAGTGACCTCTCCCAATACCGCTGAAGTGTGGGCAGAGCATAGCGTATGGCCGCAAGATCCGGGGTTTAATCGTGCCCGTGAAGGTGGTATCACCACTTTACAAATCTTACCTGGCTCTGCCAATTTAATTGGTGGTCGCGGGGTGACCTTAAAAAACATCCCAGCAACCACCATGCAAGGCATGAAGTTCCCCCAAGCCCCTTATGGATTGAAAATGGCCTGTGGTGAAAACCCTAAAGGTGCCTATGGCAGAAAGCGTAAAGAAGCGCCCATGACCCGAATGGGTAATATGGCGGGTTATCGTCAAGCTTTCATTGAGGCCACTGAGTACAAGCGAGCTTGGGATAAATATGATGCGGATTATGCTGCTGGTTTAAACCCATCAGCGCCAGAGCGAGATCTTACCAAAGACACTTTACGCGGCGTGTTAGAGGGTGACATTTTAATTCATAACCATTGTTATAAAGCGGAAGAAATGGCGATGATGGTGGATTTAGGCAAAGAGTTTAACTATCACTCCGGTACATTCCACCATGCAATTGAAGGTTATAAAATAGCTGAGTTGTTAGCTGAAAATGGTAACTGCGCCGCAATGTGGCCTGATTGGTGGGGCTTTAAAATGGAAGCCTATGACATGGTGGTTGAAAATGCAGCCATCGTAGATGCGGTTAACAACTCCTGCGCTGTGGTGCATTCCGACTCTAGCGTGACCATTCAGCGCCTTAACCAAGAAACCGCCAAAATTATGCATAGTGCTAATCAAAACGGTTTTGATCTAAAAGAAGAACACGTTATTGGTTGGATCACCTCGAATGCGGCCAAGTCATTAGGTATTGCAGATAAAACCGGTTCCCTTGAAGTGGGTAAAAACGCCGATGTGGTAATTTGGAATAGCAATCCATTTAGTGTGTATGCCAAAGCTGAGCAAGTGTTTATCGATGGCGCCAAAGTGTTTGATCATCAAGACGATGCTTACCGCGCTAAAAGTGATTTCATGCTAGGTCAACAATAAGGAGCAATACAATGAAAAAGTTTAACCAATCACTGGTCGTTGTCGCTATGCTCGCGAGTTTGACCCCAATCATCGCGTCTGCTGCAACCACGGCAATTACTAATGTTAAGGTATATACCTCAACTGAACAGGGCGTACTTGATAGTGCTACGGTTGTCATTGAAGATGGCCACATCATCGCTGTAAATGCTAAGCAATCAAATGACTCAGCAGTTATTGCGGATAATATTATTGATGCAAAAGGCAGTGTATTAACCCCAGGCTTTATTAGCTCAATGAACTACTTAGGTTTGGTGGAAATCGGTCAAGAAAAAATAACCCGTGATGTTAATGCTAAAGACGCTGATATCAGCTTCGACCCAAGCTTAGCCTTTAACCCTAAAAGTAGCGCAATTGCCTTTGCCCGCAAAGGCGGCATTAGCCGCAATATCGTGGTACCAGGTGGTGGAGAATCAATTTTTTCAGGCCAAGCTATTGAAGTCGAGCTAACAGGACACTGGGATAGTGTGGTCGCAACTGAAAAAGCCGTATTGGTGCAGTTAGGCGCAGTGCATGAAGGCTCACGTATTATCGGTATGCAACAACTGATTAATAAACTTGAAGCAAGACAAACAGCTTTAGCTGCGGATAAACAAGCTGATGCTAAAAAAGCCGATGCGACAAAACCGCCAAGCAAAGAAGAGTTACTACTCAATGCTGTACTTGCAGGTGATATCACTATGGTGGTTGATGTCGACAGAGCCAGTGACATCTTGCAACTAATTAACTTAAAAGCTCGCTTTAACCTCGATTTGGTATTACTTAAAGCTGCCGATGCTATTGTGGTTGCAGAGCAATTGGCCGCCGCAAACATACCTGTGGTGATGGACGCGATGCGCAATTTACCTGAAAGTTTTGACTCTTTACATAATTCACTGGATAACGCCGGAAAATTAAGTAAAGCTGGGGTCAAAGTGATACTGGCGACACCGGGTGATGCCCATGGCATTTATGGTTTACGTTACGCAGCAGGTAATGCGGTTGCCAATGGCATGGATTATAATCAAGCCATGGCGTCAATAACCGCTAATGTTGCTGATATCTTCCATCTAGATGCTGGTCGCATTGCCACAGGAAAACCTGCAGATATGGTGCTTTGGAGCGGTGATCCATTTGAGTACAGTAGTGCGATTCAAACAATGTGGATTAACGGTGAAGTGCAAAACATGCAAAGTCGCCAAGATGAGCTACGCGACCGCTATATTCAGAAGTCGACTATGCCACAAGCTTATACTCAATAAGCCATGCTCATAAGTTGAATTAATAATTAGGGAATAGAGAAAGTTAATGACCGATAAGTATGCAGTATTTGGCAATCCAATTGCACAAAGTAAATCGCCATTCATTCATACTGAGTTTGCGCGTCAAACTGGACAGGACATTAGCTATCAAGCAATTCTTGCACCTGTGGATCAGTTTTCTCAGTCCCTAATGGCTTTTTTCAATGACGGTGGCAAAGGCGCCAATGTAACCGCGCCTTTTAAAGAGCAAGCTTATGCCATATGTGATGAGTTAAGTGATCTTGCAAAACTGGCAGGAGCCGTGAATACCCTTATCTATTTAACTGATGGACGCATTCGTGGTGACAATACCGATGGTATTGGCTTAGTAAACGATGTCATGCAGCACTTTGGTGCTTTAAAGGGTAAACGCGTATTGTTAATCGGAGCGGGTGGCGCAGCACGGGGTTGCCTTAAACCATTACTAGAATCACAGGCTCAAGTAACCATATGTAATCGCACCTATGCTAAAGCGCAAACCTTGCAAGCTATTTTCGCTGAGTATGGACGTGTGCAGGCAACTCCCGTCGATGAGCTCAATAACAGCTTTGATATTGTGATTAATTCGACTTCAGCCGGATTAGCCGGTGAGTTGATTAAATTACCTGAACAGATCATAGCAAGTCACACCAACTGCTATGACATGTCATATGGTGCTGAGACTACCTTATTTAACCAATGGGCATTAGCAAACGGCGCGCAATCCGTTGCCGATGGTTTGGGAATGCTGGTGGGACAAGCTGCACAAAGCTTTTATATTTGGCGCGGTGTTAAACCGGCTACTCAGGCTATTCATCAAACGCTAAGAGCACAACTTAAATAAACCAATAAAACACCGAGTACTCAAGATGAACCAAAGTGTAATATTTACCGATCTCGTTGAATGGAATACTCAACAACAAACAATGCTGTTTAGTGCTCAAGTGCAAGGCATGAATATCAATTGCATTGTTAGCAAGGAAAAGTTGTTACAGCTAATAAGCAGTGAACAAACTGCAGCTGAACAACCTATGCAAGCAGAACAGGCATTAGCAATATTCGAACGAGTACGTTTTGATCTAGAAGATATAGCCGAAGAGATGATAGAAGCAGAAGAATTTGATCCGCAGGGAAACATTACTATATAAGAGTCTTATCGCTTTACACAATCAATTATAGCCCTACTAGCTATTTCTATCATAACAGTAGGGCACAATTATAATTATCTTGTAGTCTGCAGATCTACTAAGTATTCATTTTTCAATCTGACATAGTTATCAGCTGATTGTGGTAAGAAAGCTATTTCATTATCAGTTAAGGGGCGAACCTGTTTACAAGGGCTTCCTACATAAAGAAAACCACTTTGCAGTACTTTCCCTGGTGGCACTAAAGAACCTGCGCCGATAATCACATCATCCTCAACAATCGCGCCATCCAATAAAATGGCTCCCATGCCAACCAAGACCCGATTACCAACCGTGCAACCGTGCAGCATAGCTTTATGACCAATAGTGACATCATCACCAATGATCAGCGGATTACCCTCAGGCTTTGATGGAGACTTGCGGGTCACATGAAGAACTGAACCATCCTGCACATTACTGCGCTTGCCAATACGAATAATGTTCACGTCACCACGGGCAGCGACCATAGGCCAAATACTCGCATCATGGTCTAGGGCGATATCACCCACTAAAACAGCTGTACTATCTACATAGACATTATCTGCCAATTGAGGATGAATACCTTGATAACAACGAATAGAGCTAAACATATAAAATCCCTGATTTGTTTAATTGCACCCAGTATAAAGCCAAAAAGTCGCTGTTGGGGGCTAAAAATGAATAAAAACTAGCTGATGAGTTTAAAATCCCAGCAAGCAAACAGGTAAAGGCATTTTTATGCATAAAAGCCCTTGCGCTAAATCTTAACTTGCCTATAATGCGCATCCACTGACACGGCGACAGGCCAATAGCCTCAAGGTGTTAGCGTTAATTAAGCTGCTTTTAAAGCTTCATAATTAACCGGTTGAAA
>NZ_MCTY01000107.1:0-3044 GCF_002873635.1 Shewanella sp. 10N.286.52.B9 | reverse complement strand
TCACTGTCAACGAAATGACCCAAATCGCTTAAGCCAACTTTGTATTCCCCCTTATTTGAGTGAATGGCTTTAAAAGCTTTTTGCTCAAATACACTTGTTTTCATCTACGTATTTTCTTGGTTTACATATCATGATCACAGACCTTTGGTTTTATGTTGCAGCGATACCTGCCGTTTTTTTCTATGGCATGGGCAAGGGAGGGGTCGGCGGTATTTTGGGGATGCTATCGGTACCTTTGATGGCGATGAGCGTATCGCCAGTTCAAGCCGCTGCGATTTTATTACCATTATTGTGTGGTATGGATTTAATGGCGCTGTTTTACCACCACAAGAACTGCAATTACGTCGAGCTAAAAAGTATGATGCCCTTCGCTATTATGGGGGTGATGAGTGCAGCTTATTTTATGGGTAGTCTGTCAACATCTGTCGTTGAACTTATCATTGGGGGGCTGGCTTTGGTCTTTTTAACACAAAAGTTTCTGCTAAAGCAGGTTCAATTTAGCCACCCGATAAAGGGCTATGCCTTAAGTATGTTGTCTGGGTTTTCCAGTACAATTGCCCATGCCGGTGGTCCGCCTGCAAGCATGCATCTACTGCCAAAAAATCTGCCGAAAGAACAATTAATCGGCACCAGCGTAGTATTTTTCACGGTGCTTAACTTTATTAAGTTGATCCCATACAGCTATATGGGGCTGCTCGATATGCAAAACTTGATGACCTCGTTAGTTTTGGTGCCGATTGCGTTTTTAGGGGTTAGAGCCGGTGTGTGGATGGTGAATATCATCTCTCAAGAGTTGATTTACAAGATAAGTTATAGCGTTCTGTTTCTTACGGGAACCAAGATGCTCTATTCCGGCCTCACGGCACTTTAAATGCGATTTTAAAACCTCTTTTTCTTTTATCATAAGGACACGTTATGTCTAACATTATCAATCTCGGGGTTACCGATTTATCTTTTCATCGCGTTACTGCATCCATAGTTAGCCATGTCTTAACTGATATGGGTTTTCAGGTGGAACGTGTCTACGCACCACATCAAGAAAATTTCCAAAATCTAAAAGTGGGCCGTATCGACATGCTCTCTTCTGCCTGGTTACCTTCAAGCCACGGTATCTATAAATCCGATGTTGAAACGGTAGAGCCTTTGTTAGAGTTAGGTTTGCACTATAAACCGTACGCTCTATGGGGGGTGCCCGATTATGTACCTGAGGAGGTTGTTTCACAAATCAGTGACCTATTAAAACCAGAAGTCGTTAAGCGCACCAACAAACACATTCAAGGTATTAACCCAGGTGCTGGCATTACCCGATTCTCTATTGAAATGATGGACCAATATGGATTAAGCGATGAGGGTTATCATTTTCACTCTGGTTCAGAAGAGGATTGCTTTGGTGCCTACGAACGTGCGGTTGAAAATAATGAGTGGGTTATTGTGCCATTGTGGAAACCACAGTTCTTGCACCACCTATTTACTATCCGTGAATTAAAAGAGCCCAAAGGATTATTGGGTAGCGTTGATCGCGCCATATTATTACTTCGACAAGAAAGATCAATCGTATTTACCCCAGCACAGTTGGCACAGCTAGATCAATTGCGCTTTTCAAATGAAATCATCGCAGAATTGGATTACAAGGTTTGCCGTGCGGGATTAGCGGTTGATGATGTGACTCGTGAGTGGTTGGACAACCATCAGTAGTTAAGACCATCACCGCTTTACTGAGGGCTGGCAATTTCCACGCCCTCACAACCTCAACAGTTAACCCAATAGAATCCCTTTGTCCTTCATTTGGATTAGAATCTGTTCGGTCTTTTCTCTAAGCATATCCCTTAATAGGCGGACGGTTGGGGTAATAGATTGTCGGCTTGGGCATATTAACCAAAGCTCAGTGGAAGTCGGTTTATAGTCTGCCATTACATTGACCACTTTCCCTGTTAGCAAGTCATCGGCCATATCGAGGCAAGACTTGATTGCTACCCCTTTCCCCGCCACACACCAGCGCCGAACAAGATCGCCATCATTAGATGCTCTGTTACCTTTCAGTTTTACCTTAATGTCCTCTTTTCCATCATTAAACAACCACTCATTTTGCAAAATATCATGTAACTGGTAAAACAGGGCATTATGTTCAAGCAGATCATCTGGCTCGGATGGAGTACCGTATTTTGCTAAATACTCCGGGCTGGCGCACAACAGCCTTGGCACATCACAAATTTTAAAACCGTACATACTCGCATCGGTTGGTGAGCCATAGCGCAGCGCCATATCAACAGAATCTCGATAAAAATCGATGTTGCTGTCACTGATACTGGAGCGAAGTGAAACGTCTGGGTAGTCCAACAAAAATTCATCAAGCCAAGGTGTGACCACATTTCGGCCCAAATCAGACGAAAGGGCGATGCGGATCTCTCCATCAATAATCCCTAGCTCTTCACGCATGTTCATTTTGGCTTTTTCAAGCATCTGCAACGCCTCTTCACACTGAGGCAAATAACGCTCGCCGGCGGAAGATAAGCGTAAATGACGAGTCGTTCGTACAAATAATTCAACCCCTAATGATGCCTCAACACGTTTCACCGCCGCACTTGCCGTTGCCGTGCGCATATCCAGATTTGTCGCAGCAGCAGTGATGCTGCGAAACTCTGCGACTTTTAAAATGACCTGAAAATCCTCTAAGAGCATAACCGTTACCTTTTAATCAGTGTGTTAACAAAATCTGAAAATGACTATCCCTTTATATCGCACCACATGAAATATTAAAAGATTATTATCAAATTTTAATTGGTAATTATTCAATTGATGGGCTGTTTTTCATTGGTAATGTTCGCACTATTATACCTCCATACCAACAACGCAGTGCGCTAAGCACGGCACTAACTCAGAACGAAGGAAACTCCTATGACTACATTAACGATTGTTGCAAACATCAAAGCCAATGACGACAAAATTGAACTTGTGAAAGCTGAGCTACTAAAACTTATCGAGATAACTCGTGCTGAAGAAGGTTGCATCAACTATGACCTTCATCAAGACAACGACAACCCAGC
>NZ_MCTY01000106.1:0-2860 GCF_002873635.1 Shewanella sp. 10N.286.52.B9 | reverse complement strand
TCAATTTCCACCGATAGGTTAGCGGCCTGATGTGCTTTGTAGCTCAGTTGATTGAAGTGGGCATTAAGCGCAGGCAGGTATCGTGCCTCGGTAATGAACCAGCGACAGCGAATACAGTTTTCAGCGCCGTGGGGTACGCTACCATAAATGCGCTGACTGACAGTTTTTGCATTATTAATCAACTCACCACCGTTCCAACAGCCACCAAGGGTACTGACTTCATCCGATTTCACAGTGTTACCGCCTACCAGACACATCCCACACGAGCGTTCTTCCCAGCCTATCGGGTTGCGGTTAACCAGTGCCGCCTGAATACTATCATCGCTGTGATACACCATTTTGCACTGAATTTGTTCCATCGAGGCGTCCTTAAGGAAGTTGCGCACTGATTGTTTGGATTTGGCATCCAACTCACCATGCGCTTCATCCATTTTCTCTGCCATCACGGACGGGGTAATTTTGTTGTAGTAGATAGTCATCAACAGGCGTGTATGCCCCGCCAATAGCTTAGAAATGACAGGCAATGGTAGTTGCGTATCCATTGTATACGCCGTGATGAGTGAGACTCGTAAGCTGTGTAGGGGAAAAAGTGTGGCATATTTATCACTCTCTTTAGTACCTTCAGGGTAATCCACAACCAGTTTTAGCCGTTCTCCGTTATCTAGGGTATTCCCACGCTCTGCCAGTTGGTTTTCTAGCGCCAATAAGAGTCGATACCAGAAAGCATCTAGCGAGTTGTACCTTATAGGTTTTAATTTATCCTCACCTTTTGCAGATGCGTCACGAAACAGAAAGGCAATCTCGGCCATGCTTTCTAGCTGTTTGTTCGACTTTTTATTACCCGTGTGTTTTCTCAGCAGTGTGGTGCAATCGGTAGGTTTTGTAATCGGGTTGTATTTTTCTTGCCAGTTACGCAGTTTCTCAAGCCAGTACAGCACTTCCTCGTTTTGCCAAGGGATGATATAACCACGCTCTAGCTCATCTTTGTTTTGATCCGCAGTCTTATTGGTGTTGATATACAAGCCTGTAGAATACAGCCCAGTCATGGTGTCGTGAATACGGCGGAAGATACCTTTTCCGAATGGGCGTTTCTCGCTGCCAAGTGCAAAATCATGTTGGGTGTTCTTTACCCATTGACCGTTTTCATAGCGCCATGTATCGGCTTCACCACTGTCTAGCATACGCACCTGATAGGTACGCAGTGGTAGGTGGAGCTTCATGAAAATCACCATTGCTTTGACAGGCGACCAGATTTGATGGACGGTGATTTTCTTCTTCCCCTCTCCTTTAATATGGCGAGTCACCTCTTTGGTGCGCCACACACAATCAGGGTCGGACCCATCAATCAGCTCTGGCTCTACTTCAAACCAGTCGCCATCGCCACCTGCTACCTCTTGCCCTGTTTGCTGCTGCGCCCATGTCCAGTGCTTGAAATGTCGATAGTGATAGGCAGGAAGCAGAGACTCATCGTCCTTGAGGTTTTGCTCAATGACGGTCAGTTCAGTTTTATCAGGCAACGGACAGATGATTTGGCGCAGGTTTTGAATATAGCGATACGGCAGAGGATTGCGCACTGTTTCAGTCGCACTAGCTTGTTGTTTGATTTTGCTGAGAGGGTTTTGAACCAGTGGAACAAGTCTGCCATGGTCATCTTCTTCGGAGAACACTTTTTCAATAACAAAGTCGATGAAGTCGCAAGGATAGTTCACGCCTTTTTGGATGTTTGTGGGGGCTTTTTGCGTTTTTTTAACTAGTTTTTCTAACTCTTCACTAGAGCATTGATGACCGTTATAACCCTTAAAGAACAGGTCAATATTGCTGATGGCATAGGGTGCACATTCAGAAAGGTAGGACTCGAAGAAGCGAGCCAAAGCTAATTGTTTAGTGTCAATCGCTGTGGTTTGTGCGGCCATCCACTCGGCTGCCAACTCCTGCCATTGTTGCCACTCAGCACCAAGTGTGGTGAGCATCCAAGAGAAGGATGAATCCGATGAACGTCCGTCATGTTTTCTCGCCATTATTTACCTCTCAATTTAGGATGCTTGCCTGTGAAATAGCCCTGCGGGTCGACGTCATCAAACCCATGCTCAACGAGTGCTTTCCAGTCGAGCGCTTTGACTTTGGATTCAGGGTTTGCCAGTTGCAACGTCGCTTGGGTCAGTTCATCAGAGATTTCCTGCTGGCCTTTGCCTGTGTAGGGGATTTGTGAGTCTAGGGACTTATGGTGCATACAGCGTCGAATTACCAACGGGTTCAATCCTGAACGTTCTAATCGTCTGCCGTAATTATGGCGATGCCCATGTGGATCTAAGCCTTCTGCCTTGCTCGGCTCTAAACCAATGCGCTTCAAGCCGTTGGCGTAGTTATCATGGAAGGCGTTGATGGTGTAAGGGTTGCCGATAGCGCTATGATGAAACGAAATAAACGCATAAGGGTGATGACAGTCGATGCTGGCGCGGTACTTTTGGTAGTTTTTCCAAAGTGACATAAACACTTTGCCATAGTCAGTTGGAAACCATTGAACCTGTATGTAGTTGTCTTTGTGGTCAACCACACGGTTCTTCCAACCAAGATGAGCTGTGCCTTTCATGCGCTGGCGAGGGATGCGAGCATATTGCTCCTTTAGATATGCTTCTCTGTTTGGTGTACCAGAACGACTTCGCCAACCATCAGGGGCTTTGCCATCTATTTCGTTGTAAATTCGAACGATAGCACTATCTGGCTCATAGGGATCTTCAAACACGTCTGTCACCCAAAGCGTTAAAGCTTCACTTTCGCGTAACCCGCCACCGTGCATGAGAAGGAGTATTAACTTGTCCCTGAGTGCCACTCGTGGGTCGCTCGCGCCACCGATGCCATT
>NZ_MCTY01000105.1:1651-2013 GCF_002873635.1 Shewanella sp. 10N.286.52.B9 | reverse complement strand
GGGACCTGACGATTATGAGTTTTAGCAAAATCGAATATACCCAGCTATCTTCTAGCCTAATCTCCCAGTAGATCACCTACAAAATTTCATAAACTGATACCACTACACTTGTCTAATTTCTTCCTGTTAACATAAATAAAGCGCAAGTAAACTCTTAATACTAGCGCTTTGATTTACGTTGTTTATCGTTATGGGATGTTATGCTTCTTGAGACGTTCTTCCCGTCTCACTTTCGCTCCAATTTGGCGTAGTACCAATTTTTTTTGCCTAATGCTGGTTATTATCAAAATAATTAAAGAGCCAAAGGTAACTCCATAGGCTAACCACACATAGAAGGCGTAGCCGCCCATATTTAAAAATTC
>NZ_MCTY01000105.1:0-941 GCF_002873635.1 Shewanella sp. 10N.286.52.B9 | reverse complement strand
CATATTTAAAAATTCAGAAACAGAGTCAAATTCCATTATTTTTCTCCTTGATTCATTGCAAGGTCTTTAACCCAGAGGCGCATGCTATTTCTCGCCAATATTTCATTTTTGAATCTAACTAAGGTTAGTGCACCAATCATCACCCCAAACCCTGTGATGTTAATCAGAAGTGGATAAAGCATATCTGATGACATTGCAGATTCTTCAGTGATTTTTATCGTTGCCGGCTGATGCAAAGAGTTCCACCATTCGACCGAGAATTTAATTATTGGGACATTAATTACTCCGACAATTGCGAGAATACCTGCTGCCCTTGCTGCTAATACTTTATCTTCATAAGAGGCGTAAAGAGCTATTACACCTAAATACAAGAAAAGTTGTACGAGTTCAGAGGTAAGCCTTGCATCCCAGACCCACCAAGTTCCCCACATTGGTTTCCCCCATGCAGAACCTGTAATTAGTGCAATAAAAGTCATAACAGCACCAATTGGAGCAATCGAAGCGGCCGCCCAATCAGCAGTTTTAATTTGCCACACAACACCTATAAATGCGCATGAGGCCATCGCCATATACGCAGCCATAGACATAGAGGCTGCTGGAACATGGATGTAAATGATCCTATAGCTTTCCCCTTGCTGGTAATCAACTGGAGTAAAAAGTAGCCCTTGAATTGTACCAAGTCCGATTAGGATAATTGCTGTAATAGCCAACCAAGGTAGCAGTTTATCAGATAGTTTGTACGCACGTTCAGGATCCGCATATGAGTGAAGCCATTTCCACATAGTTATTTTACTCTCTAATCATGCACTAATTAATGGGAGGGTTTAAAAACCTGACAATTTTACCAATAAACTACTAAAACATTAGCTTAAAAATCAGGAGCGTAAACACAATGATAACAATGTTGATTCTTTCAGCAACTAATAACATGGCCACCCATT
>NZ_MCTY01000104.1:0-7600 GCF_002873635.1 Shewanella sp. 10N.286.52.B9 | reverse complement strand
AGCATTGCACCAACAAGAGATTTAAACATGCAGGTAATGAATATAAATAATTAAAATAATGACGTTAAAAATAGGTTTATCTGAGAAGTTGCTCGATTTCTTTATCGAATAAGTTCTTAATAAGCCCTGAGAACTCAGTGATAAAAATACTCTGCTCCGCCGTAGCATTATGCTTAGCGACACTGGCGAGAATTTCTTCAAGATCATAAACAATGGCATCAATTTCTCGAATGATGTCATTTCTTTGTTCAAATGAAAGCTTGGGGTTTTGACCACATACCATGATGATTTGGGCTGATAACTGATCTTCAAATAATTCTAAAACCGTTTGATTGTTAATGCTGCTGGCTTCAGACTTTTCAAATAGGCCTAAATGTTCAGTTAAATATTGAATTAGATGAATATAACCGTCTTTATCTGTGACCATTACTTACCTTAATGAGGTGGCTTTTGTATGTGATTCACACAAAAGCCACAATTCGTTTTATTGCGATAACGTTAATACAAACGACACGGGTACCGCTAAGCTTATACTGCCAAGGCCAGCGATTTCGCGCAACTTATTCACCCCGTCAGTTAAACCAAAATCTGCCGCTTGCACAATGACAGGAGACATACTGGTCACTACCATTTTTGTGTCTGATAATTTAGCGATCAACACATCAAATGATTGTTTCTTGGTTTTACCATGTAACTCAATTGTGCCATCAATTTGGGTCACTAACGTTGAGCCAACACTCAAATCAGCCACGAGTTGTGGATTAACCATCGAACTTAACTGTAGTTGCGGATATTTAGCCACTTCAAATAACATGGCCTGCATGCGTTCATCACGTATTTCAATACCGGTATCAACACTGACCAAATCAATCGTTAAGTTAAAGGCCCCTGCTGAGGTCAAATTACCACTGACTTGTTTAAAATCATGTACTTCAGCAACATCGGCTTGTTTAATTGAAATGAAGCTCACTTTTGAATGCGCTTGTTTCACTTGCCAATCTGCGGCCAACACTGAGGTGCTGAGTAATACTAATGGTAATACTGCGATCCATTTTTTCATCATTAATCCTTTTTGTGAATAAAAACAGTTAAATTATAGATTAAATTTTCTTAACTGGCTGGAACGCTATTATTATCACCATGATTCCGGTAAGGGTGAAACCTTGCTCTATACAACGACTCAAGAAATTTTTACAAGCGACTCAACCATTTATCTAATGCTTGCCCAAAAGCGTGTTTATCGGCTTGTGAAAAACTATTGGGCCCTGCAGTATGCACGCCGCTGCTTCTTAGCTCTTCCATAAAATCTCTCATGGTCAAACGTTGTTTTATGTTATCAACGGTATAGATATCACCGCGGGGATTAAACACCACGGCGCCTTTTTCAATGGCATCTGCCGCTAACGGAATATCACCGGTAATAACTAAATCACCACTATTTAATTGCTTAACAATGTAATTATCAGCTTCATCAAAACCTGAGCTGACTCTGACCACAGAAATATTAGCCGATGCTGGCACGCGGATCAGTTGATTGGCCACTAATATCAATGGCACTTTTTTGCGGTCGGCGGCGCGAAATAGCATTTCTTTAACCGGATTAGGACAGGCGTCGGCATCAACCCAAATTGTTTTACTCATTCATTTTCTCGTCAATTTTTATCAGTACACATCAAACTTGCACGCAATTTAAGCCGTTTATCAAGGCGCAAGTCTATCGATAAGCCAATCGCTATCTTGTTTTTGATAAATAAAACGGTCATGCAAGCGGCGCTCGCCACCTTGCCAAAACTCAATACTGTCAGCTTTTACGCGGTAACCGCCCCAAAACTTTGGCAACGGCACTTCACCTTTGGCAAATTTATTCTTCATCTCATTAAATTTAACTTCAAGGGCTTGTCTTGCGCTAATTTTACTGGACTGTTTTGACACCCATGCAGCTATTTGACTGTCTTTAGGGCGGCTCATAAAGTACTTAGTCACTTCAAGCATGGATAACGGCTCTGCCACGCCAGTGACGGCGACTTGGCGCTCTAATGGATGCCATGGAAACAACAAACTGATTTTGGCATTGTGAGCCAATTGAGTGGCTTTACGGCTTTCTAGATTGGTGAAGAAAACAAAGCCATCATCATCAAACTTTTTTAATAGCACAATTCGTTGGAAAGGTTGCCCATGCTCATCAACAGTGGCTACGCACATAGCGGTTGGATCGGTTAATTGCGCGTCTTTGGCTTGCTCAATCCAAGTTTCAAATAACGTCATTGGATTAGCAGGGAGATCATTGCGCCTTAAACCACCTTGAGTATATTCACGGCGGATATCTGTTAAATCATTCATATCTTTGCTAAACCTCGTTAGATGCAACTGTCTTTGTATATGTTGCCATTATACTCACGAACACTGATATATGATCATGACAATATTGACAAATATTATCAGCATTGAAAAACAATTCATTTCCGATAAAAAAAACCAACGATGAACGTTGGTTTTATAAAGGAGCATTTTAAGTGTTTAGTCGTTAATTTAAGACTAATTTGCTACTATTTTTTTACTAAACCTTTGCCTGCAGCCCAAACGTGGAGCATTTCCAGCCCTAAGGTTGCCCCAGCTAAAGCGGTAATATCAGCAGAATCATAGGCTGGTGCTACTTCAACTACGTCCATACCAACTATGTTCATGCCACGTAAGCCGCGGATGATCTTCATCGCTTTATCACTGGTTAAGCCACCACAAACTGGCGTACCAGTACCTGGCGCGTAAGCAGGATCTAAACAATCAATATCAAAGGTCACATAAAGCGGCATATCGCCCACTCTCGCTTTAATTTGTTCGACAATTTGTTCAGCAGTTAAATCATTGGCCTGTGCAGCATCAATCACTTTAAATAGATGATCGGCGGCATTAAATTCAGTACGAATACCAATCTGAATTGAATTTTCAGGCGCAATTAAACCTTCATTAGGCGCATGATAAAACATAGTGCCATGGTCGTATTTACTGCCTTGGCTATATGTATCGGTATGTGCATCAAAATGCAGCAAAGCCATTTTGCCGTACTTTTTATGATGAGCACGCAGCAGTGGTAAAGTCACAAAGTGATCGCCACCAAAACTGAGTAGTGCTTTATCTGCATCAAGAATACGGGTGGCAAACGCTTCTAAACGGCTGGTGAAATCTTCTTGATCGCCACAATCAAACACTAAGTCGCCAGCATCAACAATATTGATGGTTTCGCTTAAGCTGAAATCCCATGGCCAACGAGTTTCTTCCCACGCAAGGTTGACTGATGCACGGCGAATGGCTTCAGGGCCCATGCGGCCACCAGAGCGACCCGTGGTGGCCATATCGAAAGGCAAACCAATAACCACCACATCGGCATCGGTTTCAGTGGGTTTAAAATCTAATGGCTGACGTAAGTAGCCAAATGCATTTGAATACAAAGAGTAATCTGCTTTTTCAGCAAAAGTGCTCATAAAAATCTCCGTAATGGCTTAAGCCAATAACTACAAATATTCTGGGATCAACACTTCATGACAAAGCTGCTGATAATGACTGAAATCAATGGTATAGCCTTGCTCAGTAGCTAATGAGCAACTTCCTAAACATAGATGTTCAGGGAACCCCTGAGTATTTCTCGGGGAGTTAAAGCCAATCACATCCCAGCTACCAGGGTTGAGAATGCCCAATAACTTGCCATAAACATCAACAGGATAATCTGCAAGATTGAGATTCGTTTCAAAGCTCACATAGGAGCTTTTTTCTTGCGGGGTGATATGAATGGTGAAATAGGACTCATCTTTGATGCCATTGATGGAATAACCAAAAGGCTCAAATAAAAAGTCATCAATAATAAAATCAGGAAATAGCACCGACAATTCAAGCAAGTCACGAATACCCTGTGCAGACTGATCTACGCCACGTAAATAATTCGCTGCTGCGCCATTAATGTGATACATCAATAGTTCATTAGTGACGTCAGTTGTTGGCGCAATAAATGGCTTTTTAGTACTGAACAAATAATGATGATGCGAGTCTAAGTGACCAATGCGATAGGCATTTCCGGTTACTGTTTGACGAATTTTAGTCAAATCTTCTTTAAATGAACTTGATTGTAAATGCGACAAATACTCGTTTTTACGCTGGTAACTGGCAAAAGCAATTGCTTGCTCCCCAACGTGGTCGATAAATGACATAACCGCATCAGCAAGGGTTGTCGTGCCGCACGTTAGCATCACAAAGCGATCATCCCAAACAAATAAGCTCGACTCGCTAAGCAAGTAGGCGTCGCAATAATCATTACTCACTGAAGATAAAATTTCAGCATTGGCACAAGCAACGATACCAGCCCAAAAAGGCTGGCCCAAATGCCGTAATCTAACATTGGAGTCAGCAATGATGACTTCAATTTTCTTTTCTGAACCTTCAAAAAACATAAATTAAACCTAAAACAGCGGCGCGCATTATCCGCGCCGCAAAAACACTTTTACGAGAAATCTTCTAAATAGGTATAACCTTTTAGACCTAACTGTAACTCTTCCAAAATTGATGCTCTTTCATCTTCAGCAATATGCTGATTCACAAGCTCTTCATAGGTACGCATAAATGCAACTGCATCAAGATTGACATAACGCAGCACATCAGCAACGGTATCGCCAGCCAACACAGACTCAATATTAGGTAAGCCATTGTCTTCTACACGCACAACCGCAGAATTGGTATCACCAAATAAGTTATGCATATCACCTAAAATTTCTTGATAAGCACCGACCATGAAAAAGCCAATCAAATATGGACTTTCAGCTGACCATGCAGGCACAGGTAACGTCGTTTCAATGCCTTGGCCATCAACATATTGATCAACAATACCGTCTGAATCACAGGTAATATCAAGCATGACCGCGCGTCTTTCAGGTGGCTTATCTAAACCGCTTAACGGCAATATTGGGAACACCTGATCAATCCCCCAAGCATCTGGAATTGATTGAAATAATGAAAAGTTAACAAAGAACTTATCTGCTAATTTTTCATTCAACTCATCAATAATAGGGCGATGGAAACGGTTATTATTACTTAATAAGCTTTTAAGTGCATGACAAACACGTAAATTGGTTTGCTCAGCCCAAGCGCGCTGCATTAAGGTCAATTGACCCATTGAGAATAATGAATGCGCTTCAGCAATATCACTTTGCGTATCATGATAAATTTCGATAATGGCGCGGCTATCTGGGCGCTCACTCATATCCGTCCATGACATCCACATGTTGTGCAGTAACTGCGGCGCACTCTCTTCAGGCGGATGGATCTCTTCAGGATAGTATGACTCGGTGCCAATCACATCAGTAATTAACACGGCATGATGCGCGGTTAAATGGCGACCTGATTCTGAAATAATTCGTGGCATAGGTTGGTCGTACTCATTACAAATATCGGTTAACACATTAACGATATTGTTAGCGTACTCAGCTAAGCCGTAATTCATCGAGTTATTACTTTGGCTTCGGGTACCATCATAATCTACGGCTAAACCACCACCGACATCGAAAGTATCAATCAAGGCGCCCATTTCACGTAATTCACAATAAAAACGTGCGGCTTCACTCACACCTTGGCGAATATCGCGAATATTGGCAATTTGCGAACCTAAGTGGAAATGGATAAGTTGCAATGATTCCATCTTATCGACGCGCTTTAACTCATTGAGCACTTTTAGTACTTGAGCTGCAGATAAACCAAATTTGGATTTTTCGCCGCCACTGGCTTGCCACTTGCCTTTACCTTGGAAAGCTAAACGGGTACGTAAACCTAAACGTGGTGTCACCCCAAGTTTTGCTGACTCTTCGAGAATTAGCTTAAGCTCTGAATACTTCTCAATGACGATATAAACTTTATGACCTAGCTTTTCACCAATTAAGGCTAAGCGAACATACTCTTTATCTTTATAGCCGTTACAAACAATAACTGAGCTGGCTTTTTGCGCCATCGCCAGTACCGCCATTAATTCAGGTTTACTACCTGCTTCAAGGCCAAGTTGTGGCACTTCTTTAGACTTTTGACTGGCAAGAATTTCTTCAACTACGGTTTGCTGTTGATTCACTTTGATCGGATAAACTAATAAATAGTCATTCTGATACTCGTATTTTTGTATAGCGGCATTAAACGCATCACATAAGTTTTCAACTCGGCGATGCAAAATTTGCGGAAAACGAACTAATACAGGTAACGACACCCCAGCTTTAACCATATCTTTGGCGAGTTCATTTAAGCCAATGGTACAGTTTTGTTTGGATGGATCTGGAGTAACAGTCACTTCGCCATCATCTGCAATACCAAAATACTGCTGGCTCCAATGAGTCACGTTATAGCTTGCACGTGCATTTTCGATAGACCAATCTTTCATATTTTTTATTCCGTCTATATCAAGCAAATTATGCAGTGGTTACTTGCGCACTTTTGACTGCATTTTCTACAAAAGCTGGCAATGCAAAACTTGCCATATGAAGAGCAGGCGTATAATAACGAGTATTAATGTTTGCCGTCTCGAACCGTTGGGTTAATGTTGCTAAATCTTGCTGTCTGGCACACACATTATCGGTAGCCCACGCAAATGCCATGGTGCCACCAATATAAGTCGGTACTGCTGCAGTGTAAAACCAGCAGTCTTTTACATAAGGGCTCATTCTACGAACCGTATCTTGTATTTCTTCAGGCTGTAAAAAAGCCACACCGTTTTGGGCCACAAAAATCCCCTGCTCAGTTAAGCAGCGTTTACAATTTTCATAAAATGGTGAACTAAACAGTACTTCACCAGGCCCCACCGGATCAGTGCAATCAGAGATAATCACATCAAACTTGTCTTGGCATTGGGCAATAAAATGCATGCCATCATCAATGACCAAGTTTACTCTTGGGTCTTCAAACGCACCTTGAGAATGCTGCGGGAAATAGGTTTTACACATCTCAACCACATTAGCATCGATCTCAACCATAGTAACCTGCTCAATCGCGCTATGTTTAAGCACTTGCCTTAGCATACCGCCATCGCCGCCACCAATAATGAGTACTCGTTTGGCTTTACCATGGGCAATAATAGGTACATGAGTCATCATTTCATGATAAACAAATTCATCTTTTTCAGTGGTTTGAATCGCACCATTTAACGCCATAACACGGCCAAATGTTTTATTTTCAAAAATACTTAAATGCCACTGCTGTGTTTTTTGTTCAAACAAAACCTGCTCAACCTCAAAATACTGACCATAGCCAGCGTGCAATGTTTCGTAATAAATATCTGATTTGTTTATCATGTTATAAAAGTCCAACGTGGTTATTTTTGTAATAACACCACGTAGAAATAAGTGAGCAAAAAGAGTCATACAAAGCGACCAAAACGATGTGGTCATGAACGACTCAGTTAATAGCAAACAATCAAGCCTCAATACCTGCTGTGCGCTAGCCATAAACATAGCAAACAGTCTCACGGTTATGACACAACAGAAACTTGAAAAGTGCAAATAAAAAAGCGGCGCAATTAAACCCTGCTAACCGGTTAAATGCAAGCAAGAAAAATCCATTTTAATATAAAAATATCTTAATA